>NZ_KV822075.1:108035-108390 GCF_001815825.1 Staphylococcus sp. HMSC068G11 | reverse complement strand
GGAAACTTCAGTTCTTATCCCCACAAATGATATTGTAGAAACAACTCCGAGACTGAATTCGATGAATTCATTTGTTTGGACAATCAAAGACTAGGATTTAAAAGATATGCCTATCATCATGATAAAAATGGTTTTAAACGAGACTTTAAATAATATGAATGTGATGATTGTTCCGAATGTCCTCTGAAACATCAATGAATGAACTTCAATTCAAAACAAATAAAAAAATAATGAAGAATTATAATTGAGAATATTTTAAAGACAAAATTAATAAAAAGTTTTCAGAACTAAAACAAAAAACCATCTACAGTCAAAGAAAATTTGATGTGGAGCCTGTTTTTGGATTTATGAAGGC
>NZ_KV822075.1:0-107935 GCF_001815825.1 Staphylococcus sp. HMSC068G11 | reverse complement strand
GGATAAATAAAGCCAAAAGAGAACTAGGATTTGTACTAATGGCACTTGATATAAGAAAAGTAACAGCTCAACGAGCAGAAAATAATCAAAAATTTATAAAAAAGACAATTTCGATATTTTTCAATAGAAATTGTCCTTATTTACTTATCTTGGAACTTTATGTCCCAGCCTACTTAATGCTCGATGATATTATTTAGATAGTGAATGCAGCTCATTATAAAATAGTTTGTGGTTTAAAATGACAGAGTAAAGTGTCGTTTCAATTGCAACATATATTATAAATTAGTTAATAATATATGTTTTAATTTTGATCTCAATGCCATCCTAGAAAACCATATCCATGCCATTAGGGAAATCCCCGATTTTAAATTTAAATGTGAATTACATCACAAAAAACTGAAGTTTTGTTATAAGATGAACATGAAGAGAGAAATACAAAATGATTAAATTTCTGACCTTTTATAAAGTTACATTGTGTTTTGTATTAAAAATTTATATTGATAAAAGGGGCATTTAAAGTATGGCAAAACAAAAACTTGTAATGATTGGTAACGGCATGGCAGGGTTAAGAACGATAGAAGAGATTTTAGAACGTTCACCATCACAATTTGATATTACTATTATTGGAAAAGAACCTTATCCGAACTATAACAGAATTATGTTATCCAATATTTTACAGAAGAAAATGACCGTCGAAGATACGATTATGAATTCTTATGATTGGTATCAAGAGAATAATATTGAACTTATAAATAATGATACAGTGGAAAAAGTTGATAAAGAAAACAAAATAGTTACTACTTCTAAAGGTATTGAAGTAGAGTATGACATTTGTATTTTCGCTACTGGATCAAAAGCTTTTGTATTACCTATACCGGGTTCAAATCTTCCCAGTGTCATTGGATGGCGAACAATTGATGATACAAATAAAATGATTGAAATTGCCCAAACGAAAAAACGTGCAGTTGTCATTGGTGGAGGTCTTCTAGGCTTAGAATGTGCTAGAGGACTTCTAGATCAAGGAATGGAAGTGACAGTTCTTCATTTAGCTGATTGGCTCATGGAAATGCAATTGGATCGTAAAGCTGGAGACATGCTTAAAGCAGATTTAGAAAAGCAAGGTATGAAGATTGAACTTCAAGCAAATTCTAAAGAAATCATTGGTGATAAAGATGTTGAAGCCATTAAATTAGCTGACGGTCGGGTGATTGAAACAGATTTAGTAGTCATGGCTGTTGGTATCAGACCTTATACTGAAGTTGCTAAAGATAGTGGATTAGATGTCAATAGAGGTATTGTTGTAAATGATTATATGCAAACATCTGATTCTCATATTTATGCAGTCGGTGAATGTGCCGAACATGATGGGAAAGTTTATGGTTTGGTGGCGCCACTCTATGAACAAGGTAAAGTGCTAGCAGATTATTTAACTGGTAAAGAAACAAAAGGTTATAAAGGATCTACTACTTTCACTTCACTTAAAGTATCTGGTTGCGATTTATATAGCGCAGGGCAAATTGTTGAAGATGAAGATATCCATGGTGTAGAAATCTTTAATAGTGTCGACAATATTTACAAAAAAGTGTATTTAAGTCAAGGTCAAGTCGTTGGTGCTGTCTTGTATGGTGATACTGATGATGGATCACGATTTTATAATATGATGAAAAAACATGAAACGCTTGAAGATTATACACTTGTTTCTTTATTGCATAAAGGTGATGAAGATGCGGGGACATCTATCGCTGATATGTCTGATGATGAAACGATTTGTGGATGTAATGGTGTTGATAAAGGAACAATTGTCAATGCTATAACAACTAAAGGCTTAACGTCTGTAGATGAAGTAACTAAAGCAACAAAAGCAGGTAATTCATGTGGTAAGTGTAAAGGTCAAATTGGTGAGTTATTACAATATACATTAGGTGACGACTTTATTGCAGCAAAACCAACAGGTATTTGTCCATGTACTGATTTAACAAGAGACCAAATTGTAACTCAAATCAGAGCTAAAAATCTCAAAACATCAAAAGAAGTACGACACGTTCTTGATTTCAAAGATAAAGATGGTTGTCCTAAATGTCGACCAGCAATTAATTATTATTTAAATATGGTTTATCCTTTTGAACATCGAGATGAAAAAGACTCTCGCTTCGCTAATGAAAGATATCATGCAAATATACAAAATGATGGTACTTTCTCAGTGATCCCTCAAATGCGCGGTGGCGTTACAGATGCTGATCAACTTATTCGATTAGGGGAAGTTGCTAAAAAGTATAACGTACCACTTGTTAAAGTAACAGGTTCGCAACGTGTAGGCTTATATGGATTGAAGAAAGAAGAATTACCACAAGTTTGGAAAGATTTAGGAATGCGTTCTGCTTCTGCTTATGGTAAAAAGACGCGTTCTGTTAAAAGTTGTGTTGGTAAAGAGTTTTGTCGTTTTGGTACACAATACACAACTCGACTAGGAATAAGACTTGAAAAAACATTTGAATATATTGATACCCCTCATAAATTTAAAATGGGAGTATCAGGTTGTCCGAGAAGTTGTGTAGAGTCTGGTGTTAAAGATTTTGGTGTCATATCTGTTGAAAACGGCTACCAAATATTTATCGGAGGTAATGGTGGCACTGATGTTACTGTAGGTAAATTGTTAACGACAGTTGAAACCGAAGATGAAGTGATTCAATTATGTGGTGCCCTCATGCAATATTACAGAGAAACAGGTATTTACGCTGAAAGAACAGCACCATGGTTAGAACGTATGGGCTTTGAAAATGTCAAGAATGTCTTATTAAATCAAGAAAAGCAAAAAGAACTGTATTTAAGAATTATGGAAGCCAAAAAAGCTGTTGAGAATGAACCATGGGAAGCTATTGTTGAAAATAAAGAAGCACAAAAAATCTTTGAAGTTGAGAAGGTGTAAGAATGAAAGCTAAAGAAAAGGTTAAGGTTACAACAATGAATGAAATGATTCCTCAAATAGGCAAAAAAGTCGTTGTAAACGAAAAAGAAATAGGTATTTTTCTCACAGATAATGGTGATTTATATGCCATTGGAAATATATGCCCGCATAAAGAAGGACCGTTGTCTGAAGGGACTGTAAGTGGTGATTATGTTTACTGTCCGTTACACGATCAAAAAATAGCTTTAAAGACTGGAGAAGTACAACAACCTGATACAGGATGCGTAGAAACATATGAAGTAGAAGTTATTAATGGAGATATTTACTTATGTCTATAACTTATCCTGGCACAGTTTATCTAATCGGTGCAGGACCAGGTAATCCAAACTTACTAACTAAAAAAGCTGAACGGTTAATTAGAGCAGCTGACGTGATTTTATTTGATCGTCTCGTGAATCCTTTCATCTTACAGTATGCTTCTTCTCAAACAAAAGTGATTAATGTAGGAAAGAAACCTTATTGTAAACACATTCAACAAGATGAGATTAATCAAAAAATTGTTGAAGCAGCCAAACAATATCGATGTGTGGTGAGACTAAAGGGGGGCGATCCTGCGATTTTTGGTAGAATTACAGAAGAAGTACAAACATTAGAAAATCATCATATTCATTATGAGATTATCCCTGGTGTGACATCAGCAAGTGCTGCTGTAGCAACTATGAATATGGGATTAACGATGCGTTCTATCGCACCGAGTGTGACCTTCTCAACTGGTCATTTTAAAGATTCGGTTAATCACGATACGGATATTAGGAACTTGATTAATGGTGGCACTTTGGCTATTTATATGGGCGTAAAAAGATTAGGTCAAATTATTAAACAAATTGAATCATATACAAATGAAGACTATTCCATTGCAATAGTGTTTAATGCATCCTGCTACAATGAAAAGATTGTTATAGGTCATTTAAGTACAATTGAAGAACAATTGGCTTCCCAAAAACTAGAAGGTCATCCAGGCATATGCATTTTAGGTAATATACTTGATGACACTAATCGTACTTTGTTGAATAATAATGAGATTGACAAAGGTAATCTATATTTAATCAAGGGAGATAAAGAGCGTGCAATTTCAAAGGCTGAAACTTTATATGATGAAGGAATCCAATGTCTGATTGATTTTGACCATAGCTACCACATTTCTCAACAAAACATGTATAACGAAATGATTAAACACAAAAGTATTAAAACAATATATGTATAAAACATTTGGGTCTACAAGTTCATTATGAATTTGTAGACCTTATTTTTTAGGGAATCTCTAATATCAATTAGGACATTCCCTAATATAATGGCTTTGTGAAAAAATGTACAATAAAGATAAGACACAATACCTATGCATTTATAAAGGATATAAACTTGTATGGTGGGAGGATTAATAAAATGGGAAAATTTGGATTGAATTTCTTTAAGCCGACAGAAAAGTTTAATGGAAATTGGTCGGTATTAGAGCATAAAAGTCGAGAATGGGAAAAGATGTATAGAGAAAGATGGAGCCACGACAAAGTTGTGAGAACGACGCATGGTGTTAACTGTACTGGATCATGTTCATGGAAAGTATTTGTCAAAAATGGCGTAATTACATGGGAAAATCAACAAATTGATTATCCAAGTTGTGGACCTGATATGCCAGAATTTGAGCCAAGAGGTTGTCCGAGAGGTGCATCGTTTTCTTGGTATGAATATAGTCCGTTAAGAGTTAAATATCCTTATATTAGAGGTAAATTATTAGATTTATGGACCGAAGCGCTTGAAGAACAAAATGGAAACCGAATTGCGGCATGGGCATCCATCGTAGAAAATGAAGAAAAAGCCAAACAATATAAAGAAGCAAGAGGTAAAGGTGGACACGTCAGAGCAAATTGGAAAGATGTCACAGATATTATTGCAGCTCAAATTTTATATACCATAAAAAAAGATGGACCGGATCGTATTGCTGGATTTACTCCTATTCCTGCTATGTCGATGATTAGTTATGCTTCAGGTGCAAGATTTATTAATTTGTTAGGTGGAGAAATGTTAAGCTTTTACGATTGGTATGCCGATTTACCACCTGCTTCTCCACAAATTTGGGGTGAGCAAACAGACGTGCCAGAATCCAGTGATTGGTACAATGCTTCATACATTATGATGTGGGGATCAAACGTTCCATTAACACGTACACCTGACGCACATTTTATGACTGAAGTTAGATATAAAGGGGCGAAAGTTATTTCAGTAGCACCTGATTATGCTGAGAATGTTAAGTTCGCCGATCATTGGCTTGCACCACATCCGGGTACAGATGCAGCGATTGCACAAGCAATGACACATGTTATTTTACAGGAATATTATGAAAATCATCCGAATGATATGTTTATTAACTATGCTAAGCAATATTCTGATATGCCGTTTGTCATTATGTTAGATGAAGATGAGAATGGCTATAAAGCAGGTAGATTCTTGCGTGCTTCTGATTTAGGGATGTCAGGTGAAAATAATGAATGGAAGCCAGTTATTCAAGACAAATTGAGTCAACAATTACTTGTTCCTAATGGCACAATGGGCCAACGCTGGGAAGAAGGTAAAAAATGGAATTTGAAACTTGAAACAGAGGACGGTACACCGATTGATCCAATGTTATCAATGGCTGAAAGTGACTATCATGTTGAAACGATTCAATTTCCATACTTTGATAGCAGTGGTGATGGCATCTTTGAGAGACCTATTGCAACGAGAACTATTCAATTAGCTAACGGAGAGAAAGTTAAAATCGCTACGGTTTATGATTTAATGACGAGTCAATATGGTGTCCAACGTTTTGAACACGAACTAGAAGCTACATCATATGATGACGCATCTTCTAAATATACGCCCGCTTGGCAAGAACAAATTACAGGTATCAAAAAAGAGTTAGTGACGAAAGTGGCAAAAGAATTTGCACAAAATGCTATTGATACTGGTGGACGTTCAATGATTATTATGGGGGCTGGTATCAACCATTGGTTTAACTCGGATACTATTTATCGTTCAATACTTAACTTAGTACTATTGTGTGGATGTCAAGGTGTTAACGGTGGTGGTTGGGCACACTATGTTGGACAAGAAAAATGTCGACCAATTGAAGGATGGAATACTATTGCATTTGCTAAAGATTGGCAAGGTCCTCCACGTTTACAAAATGGTACAAGTTGGTTTTATTTCGCTACAGATCAATGGAAGTATGAAGAATCAAATGTAGATAAATTGAAATCACCATTAGCTGAAAATATTAAGCATCAACATCCAGCTGATTACAATGTAACGGCTGCTCGTATGGGTTGGTTGCCTTCATATCCACAGTTTAATAAAAACAGTCTATTGTTTGGAGAAGAAGCTAAAGATGAAGGTGATGATTCAAATGAAGCTATCCTACAAAAAGCGATTGAATCAGTTAAAAATAAAGATACACAATTTGCGATAGAAGATCCAGATTTAAGAAAAAACCATCCTAAAACATTATTTGTATGGAGATCTAATTTAATTTCTAGTTCAGCTAAAGGACAAGAATACTTTATGAAGCACTTGTTAGGTGCGCGCTCTGGTTTAATGGCAGAGCCAAATGAAGATGATAAACCAGAGGAAATTAAATGGCGCGAGGATACAGAAGGGAAACTTGATTTATTAGTATCACTTGATTTCAGAATGACTGCAACGCCATTATATTCAGATATCGTTTTACCTGCTGCAACTTGGTATGAAAAACATGATTTATCTTCTACAGACATGCATCCATTTATTCATCCATTTAATCCAGCAATCGACCCATTATGGGAATCGCGTTCGGACTGGGATATTTATAAAACTCTAAGTAAAGCTGTTTCAGAAATGGCCAAAGATTATCTTCCAGGTAAATTTAAAGATGTTGTAACTACGCCATTAGGACATGATTCTAAACAAGAAATTTCAACTGAATATGGTATTGTAAAAGATTGGTCTAAAGGAGAAATTGAAGGTGTGCCAGGTAAAACAATGCCTAATTTTTCTATAGTAGAGCGAGACTATACACAAATTTACGATAAATTCGTTACTGTTGGTCCAAAACTAGAAAAAGGAAAAATAGGTGCCCATGGGGTGAGTTATAGCGTTAGTGAAGAGTACGAAGAACTTAAAAGTATGGTTGGAACTTGGAATGATGATAATACTACTTCAGTTAAAAATGATAGACCGAGAATAGATACAGCGAGAAAAGTAGCAGATGTCATTTTGAATATATCCTCTGCTACAAACGGCAAATTATCACAAAAGTCATATGAAGATTTAGAAAATCAAACAGGTATGGAACTTAAAGATATTTCTAAAGAACGTGCTTCTGAAAAGATATCATTTTTAAACATTACTTCTCAGCCAAGAGAAGTGATTCCAACTGCAGTATTCCCTGGCTCTAATAAAGATGGAAGACGCTACTCACCGTTTACAACTAATGTGGAACGTTTAGTGCCATTTAGAACGCTAACTGGACGTCAAAGTTATTATATAGATCATGAGGTATTCCAACAATTTGGAGAAAGTTTACCGGTATATAAACCTACTTTACCTCCAATGGTATTTGGTGCTCGTGATAAAAAAGTTAAAGGTGGACAAGATACATTAGTGCTTCGATACCTTACACCTCATGGAAAATGGAACATTCATTCAACTTATCAAGATAATGAACGCATGTTGACATTGTTTAGAGGTGGGCCGGTTGTATGGATTTCAAATGAAGACGCAGCTGACCATGGCATTAATGATAACGACTGGTTAGAAGTATACAACAGAAACGGAGTTGTTACTGCCAGAGCTGTAACATCTCATCGTATGCCTAGAGGCACAATGTTTATGTATCATGCACAAGATAAACACATAGAGACACCTGGTTCTGAAATTACTGATACTCGTGGAGGTTCTCATAATGCACCTACTCGTATTCACTTGAAACCTACTCAATTAGTAGGAGGATATGCACAAATTAGTTATCACTTTAACTATTATGGACCAATTGGAAATCAAAGAGATGAGTATGTAGCTGTTAGAAAAATGAAGGAGGTCAATTGGCTTGAAGATTAAAGCGCAAGTTGCAATGGTATTGAATCTAGACAAATGTATTGGTTGTCATACTTGCAGTGTGACATGTAAAAACACATGGACAAATCGACCTGGTGCAGAGTATATGTGGTTTAATAACGTAGAAACGAAACCGGGCGTAGGATATCCAAAAAGATGGGAAGACCAAGGACAATATAAAGGTGGTTGGGTGCTAAATAAAAAAGGAAAGCTTGAATTAAAATCTGGTAATAGATGGTCAAAGATTGCTTTAGGTAAAATCTTCTATAATCCTGACATGCCACTCATTCAAGATTATTATGAACCGTGGACATATAACTATGAACATTTAACCAATGCCAAACAAGGACAACACTCTCCCGTGGCGACAGCACACTCTTTAATTTCAGGTGATAGATTGAATCTTAAATGGGGACCAAACTGGGAAGATGATTTAGCTGGAGGCCACATTACAGGACCAGAGGATCCAAATATTCAGAAAATAGAAGAAGATATTAAATTCCAATTCGATGAGACATTTATGATGTATTTACCAAGACTATGTGAACACTGTTTAAATCCAAGTTGCGTAGCATCTTGTCCATCAGGAGCTATGTATAAACGAGATGAGGATGGTATCGTTCTCGTCGATCAAGAAGCCTGTCGAGGTTGGAGATACTGTATGACTGGATGTCCGTATAAAAAAGTATATTTTAACTGGAAAACGAATAAAGCTGAAAAATGTACATTTTGTTTCCCACGAATCGAAGCTGGTATGCCAACCGTATGTTCAGAAACTTGTACAGGACGTATGAGATATTTAGGTGTTTTATTATATGACGCAGATCGTGTTCAAGAAGCGGCTTCAGCTAAAGATGAAAAAGACTTATACGAAAAACAATTAGACCTATTCCTTGATCCATTTGATGAGGAAGTCATTGCTCAAGCTGAAAAAGATGGAATAAATCAAGAATGGATCACAGCAGCTCAAAACTCACCAGTGTATAAATTGGCAATAGAATATAAAATGGCCTTTCCATTGCATCCTGAATTTAGAACTATGCCAATGGTATGGTATTGTCCACCTTTAAGTCCTATTATGAGTTATTTCGAAGGTGAAAATGCAGGTCAAAATCCAGACATGATTTTCCCAGCTATTGAAGAAATGCGTTTACCTATTCAATACTTAGCAAATTTATTAACTGCTGGCGACACAGAACCTGTTAAAGAGGGCTTACAAAAAATGGCGATGATGCGAAGTTATATGCGTTCTCAAATAACAAACCAACCTTTCGATACATCTAAATTAGAACGATTAGGACTTACTGAAAGACAGATGACTGAAATGTATCGCTTACTAGGTATTGCTAAATATGAAGATCGTTTTGTTGTGCCTTCTTCTCATAAAGAAACATATTTAGATACTTATAAAGCGCAAGGAAGTCAAGGTTATGGTGGAGAGTACTTTGGCTCTAATTGTGAAGGTTGTGGTGTTGCAGTTCAATCAGGTAAAACTGGACAAGAAATTTATAATGAAAATTTCTATGGAGGGATCTTCCGTGATTAACCTTGAACAATTAAGTCAATACCAAGATAGCTTAGGCTATCTTGGTCAACAAATGAATTTTCCAGAAAAAATGACATTTCACCCAAAAATATTTGAAGAAACCATTTCTAAGTCTCATCCTGGCTATGAAGAATTGCTTGCATATAGAGAAATCATGATGAATTATACTTTGTCAGAAATTAAAGCTATCTATACAGATACATTTGATTTTAGTAAAAAACACCCACTCTATATGACATTTAATAAATTTGACACGCAAAAGGAACGTGGACAAATGCTAGCTAAATTGAAGGTTTTATACGAAATGTTTGGACTAAAAATGGTTGATAATGAATTATCTGATTTTCTTCCATTGATGCTACAGTTTTTGCAAGTTGCTGATTTTAAAAATGATAGTCGAGCACAGGAAAACCTTCAACTAGTCATTATGATTATTGAAGATGGCACATATGAAATGGCAAATACCCTTGCTGAAAACAATAATCCCTATGCATATGTTGTCAGTGCATTAAGAAAAACGTTAAAAGCGTGTATCATGCCTTTGAAAGAGGTGGAAAATCATGCTTAATCAATTTGTATGGGTTATTTATCCATATTTATGTTTAGCAATATTTGTTATTGGACATATCGCAAGATATAAATACGATCAATTTTCATGGACAGCAAAGTCGAGTGAAATGATTGAAAAGAAACAATTAAAATGGGGAAGTTTACTTTTTCATTTAGGTATTATTCCGGTGTTCTTTGGTCATGTTGTGGGATTATTGATTCCCGCTAATTGGTTAGAGGCGATAGGTGTAAATAATCATATCTATCATATAGGTGCAGTTTATATAGGTAGTGTTTTTGGTATAATAACATTAATAGGAATGTTGTTGCTAACTTTAAGACGACTATCCATCAAAAATGTTAGACGATTAAGTTCATTTTCAGATATATTCGTGAATCTCGTTTTGTTGATTATTTTAATAATGGGTTGTTATTCTACGCTTGTAACCAATGCGATTCAACCTGAATTTGATTATCGTCAAACCATTGCGATATGGTTTAGACATTTATTCATGTTTTCTCCAAATGCTGACTTAATGTTAAACGTGCCTTGGTCGTTTAAACTGCACATATTATTAGGGTTTACAGTATTTGCGTGTTGGCCATTTACTCGTTTAGTACATGTTTGGAGTGTACCACTGTCTTATATGAATAGAAGATACATTGTTTATCGCAAAAACAAAATTTAATTTATTATGAGGTGAAAGTGTGGAACCAGAATCTTTAAAACATAATCAACATTTACAAATGAATTTAGATAAGTTGAGAGCGCAAGAGGGTTATGATTTTGGTGGTATCGCTTTATATGATTATCATCACACTTCATCACCAATTAAATGGCAATATGTTTCAGGTAATACAAATGATAGATATAAACTTATTATTTTGAGAAAGGGTAGAGGGCTTGCTGGAATGGTGATGAAAACCGGTAAACGTATGGTTATTGCTGATGTAGATACAGCTTTATCTCCAGAAGAGAAAGTTAAATTTCCAATCATTCTTAGTGAGTCATTGACAGCTGTAGTTGCAGTACCTTTATGGTTAAAAAATTCAATGTATGGCGTTTTACTATTAGGTCAAAGAAATCATCAGCCATTACCTCAGTCATTGGACCAACTTAATATTGAAAAACAAATCGGTATTTTTACAGAAATAAACTAGGTGGTAATTATGTTGGAGCAAACTGATTTAAGTTTAGAGCAATTACTTAAGAATTATTATGAAACCACGAACGAGAAAATTGTATTTGTTAATAGACATGGGAAAATTATTGCTATGAATGACGCAGCAAAAGATATTTTAACTGAAGAAGATAATTATAATGCTATGACAAATGCGATTTGTCATCGATGTGAAGGATACTCTAATGAATATGATGTACAATCGTGTAAAGATTGTTTTTTAGAAACAACGCAATTACAACATTCAAATTTCCAAGTATTTATGAAGACAAAAGATAACGAAATTAAGCCTTTTACAGCTATGTATCAAAATATTGATGAACAAAGAGGTATTAGTGCATTTACATTACAGAATGTGGCGCCCCAGATTGAAAGGCAAGAAAAGATGTATCAACAAAAAATGTTACATCGTTCAATTCAAGCACAAGAAAATGAACGGAAGCGTATTTCTAGAGAATTACATGATAGTGTAATACAGGATATGCTCAATATAGATGTTGAACTAAGGCTTTTGAAGTATAAGCATAAGGATAAAGTGTTAGCTGAAACATCTCAACGTATAGAAGGACTATTATCACAGCTTATTGATGATATTAGAAATATGTCTGTTGAATTACGACCTTCTTCTCTCGATGACTTAGGTATTGAAGCAGCTTTTAAATCATATTTTAAACAGTTTGAAGAAAATTATGGTATGCATATTAAATATGATTCGAATATTAAAGGCATGCGTTTTGATAGTGAAATTGAAACAGTTGTGTATCGTGTAGTTCAAGAGGGGGTATTTAATGCTCTAAAATATGCTGGGGTTAATGAAATTGAGGTAAGTACGCATAGTGATGGTAAGCAGCTTGTAGCAGAAGTTGTGGATCGAGGTAAAGGGTTTAGTTTAGATCATCACCCTAAAGGCTCTGGACTTGGATTGTACGGGATGAGAGAACGTGCAGATTTAGTTAACGGTCACGTTAATATAGAGACACATATTAATAGAGGTACTATAATTACATTAGATATACCGATTTAAGTTGATGATGTAAGTTGGGGGAATTGAAGTGAAAATAGTTATAGCGGATGACCATGCAGTTGTTAGGACAGGATTTTCAATGATATTAAATTATCAAGAAGATATGGAAGTTGTTGCAACTGCAGCTGACGGGGTTGAAGCTTACCAAAAAGTGTTAGAACATCAACCAGATGTTTTAATATTAGATTTGAGCATGCCACCAGGAGAGTCTGGCTTAATCGCAACCAGTAAAATTTCTGAAAGTTTTCCTGAAACTAAAATTTTAATACTTACGATGTTTGATGACGAAGAATATTTATTTCATGTGTTAAAAAGTGGTGCTAAAGGATATATTTTAAAGAATTCACCTGATGAGCAATTAATATTGGCCGTACGTACAGTATATCAAGGTGAAACTTATGTTGATATGAAATTGACGACGTCTTTAGTCAATGAGTTTGTCAATCAATCTCAAACGGATGAAGTGTCATCCTCTTCAGATCCATTTAAAATTTTATCGAAACGAGAGTTAGAAATATTACCTCTTATAGCTAAAGGCTATGGCAATAAAGATATTGCAGAAAAGTTGTTTGTATCAGTGAAAACGGTAGAAGCACATAAAACGCATATTATGACGAAACTAAATTTAAAGAGTAAACCTGAATTAGTTGAATATGCCTTAAAGAAAAAATTATTAGAATTTTAAATGTATATCATGACTGATTATTAGGGCTTACTTAGTCTATGGCTAAGTAGTCCTTTTTTTGTGGCTTTATATAGGGAAAAATAAAAGTAAAATCAGGGTATGTCCTTATGTTCATATTTTCACAAACGTATTAAAATGAATGTGTGATTGGTACTTTGTTTATAATTTTGTTTTATATAATTAATTTTGACCTCTTATTAAGCCCTCACAAAGTACCAATACACCTTATAATTAAATCAGATGAAGGTGAATCAAAATGAACATGAAAAAGGGTGTTTCTCAGCTTACGTTACAGACATTGAGTTTGGTCGCTGGCTTTATGGCTTGGAGTATTATTTCTCCATTAATGCCATTTATTTCACAAGATGTTGATATTTCTCCGGGACAAATATCTGTCATTTTAGCTATTCCTGTTATTTTAGGTTCTGTACTACGTGTGCCATTTGGGTACTTAACTAATATTGTAGGAGCTAAATGGGTGTTTTTCTGGAGTTTTATTGTATTATTACTTCCAATTTTTCTTTTAGGTCAAGCTCAATCACCCGGTATGCTAATGCTATCAGGATTCTTTCTAGGAATTGGTGGCGCAATTTTTTCAGTGGGTGTTACTTCTGTACCCAAATACTTTTCAAAAGACAAAGTTGGTCTAGCAAATGGTATATATGGTGTAGGTAATATTGGTACTGCAGTATCCTCATTTTGTGCCCCAGTGTTAGCAGGTGCAATTGGGTGGCAAAATACAGTTCGTAGTTATTTAATTATTCTTAGTATATTTGCAATTTTAATGTTTCTTTTAGGAGATAAAAATGAGCCCAAAGTGAAGATTCCTTTGATGGCTCAAGTCAAAGACCTATCTAAGAATTATAAGTTGTATTATTTAAGTTTGTGGTATTTTATTACTTTTGGAGCTTTTGTGGCTTTTGGGATTTTTTTACCGAACTTCCTAGTTGATCATTTTAGTATTGATAAAGTTGATGCGGGTATTCGTTCAGGTATATTTATAGCACTAGCGACGTTCCTGAGACCCGTTGGCGGAGTTATAGGTGATAAATTTAATGCAGTACAAGCGCTTATCATCGACTTCGTGATAATGATTATTGGTGCACTTATTTTAAGCTTATCTAGTCATATTGTTCTGTTTACAATAGGCTGTTTAGCAATTAGTATCTGTGCGGGTATAGGTAATGGTTTAATATTTAAATTAGTACCTTCATACTTTTCTAAAGAAGCAGGTTCAGCGAATGGTATTGTATCCATGATGGGGGGACTAGGTGGTTTCTTCCCACCACTAGTGATTACTTTTGTGACGAGTATCACTGGTTCAAGTCATCTCGCTTTCTTCTTCTTAGCTATATTTGGTGTAATTGCTCTTATTACAATGATTCATTTAAATAAAAAAGAAAAAGCTGTTCGTATATAAATAAAAATTGTGTCCTAAGGTGAGCATCAAAGTGTGTTCAAATTAGGGCACATTTTTGTTTAATATCAAAATAAATGATTCAAAAAATTTTGCTATTTTTCGTTTCATTAGAATGAAATAACTAGCAGTCAGTTTTCATACACATACTAAATCAAAGACTGTCAATGAATTATGAAACAATCATCTTTTTAAGACATTGGCAGTTGAAAGATTATTTAAAAAAATATACGTATATCTTAATATTTTAACATAATTCCACGTTGTTATATATGTGAATAACTGCTTTTACAATCACACACTCTACTTCCATCAAAATAGCTATACAATTGCTTCTTTCAACCTCCTTTATATGAAGCGAAACAAACAACACTATATCTTGATAGTCTATTTAAATACCAACTTAATTTACATTTTCAGATGTTAAAATGGATGATTATTAAATTATCTATAATCATTCACTAGTGATCTTTACAATGTTTGTAATTGATAACGTATAAATAAAGTGATGTAACTTGTAAAAAAGAGGTATTTAGATAAGTTTAGTAGGAATTAGGTGTAAAAAAATATACTGACTGTACGAGAGAATAAGACAAAAGCTTACTTTAGACATACTATTACTATTAAATTGTGTCGCTATTGCTAAAGTTGAAAGTTTTGTTGTATTTAAAAAGCTTACTTTTGTCTCTAGTCTCTATAAGTATCACTTTTCCACTGTTTTATCAAAATTTTTCGTTACAAAATTTTGCAAGTCTTCAACTAAATTTTGGGTTTCTTCTTGAGTAATATTAAATTCATTAAAAACACTTTGTGAAATATCAGAAAGAACATTTTGAATATCCTTGCCACGTTCTGTCAAAGAAATTTGAAGGTTACGTTCATCTTGTTCTTCACGAGTTCGAATGACATAATTCTTTTTCTCTAATTTTTTTAATAATGGTGTTAGCGTGCCAGAATCCAAGAAGACTCTTTCGCCCAGTTTTTTAATGTTAAGTTTCTCATCATCTTCTATCGCCATTAATACAATATAACCTGTGTATGTAAGACCATACTCTTTTAGGTAATCTGTATATTTTTTGATGATTTCTTTAGAGGAAACATAAAATAAAAAACATAATTGTTTGCTCAAATAACTATTCTCTACATACATTTAATCACTCCTTGTTAAGGTAACAATATTATGAAGCGTATCACTTGTCAAGTACTGATTTCATCACTATAATTCGAATTGTTTTAAATTAAATTTATCAAATATTTGAATGAGTTTAATTTGATAATAAAGCAATTTTTTAAAAAATTGGAGGAGTGCCAAAATTGACACGTATCAATGACTTTAACGAAGTGCTTAACAGTAGAAAATCAGTAAAGGTATTTGACGAGAATTATAAAATTTCTCGAGAAGAGATGGATGAAATCATTACTAAAGCAACACAAGCACCTTCATCGGTTAATATGCAACCATGGAGAATTGCTGTTGTAGAAAGCGATGAAATGAAAGAAAAAGTTAAAGAATCATTTGGATTTAATTCCAGACAGTTAACTACATCCTCAGCTATGTTAATTATTTTTGGAGATTTACAAAACTACGAAAAAGCTGAACAGATTTATGGCGATGCTGTAGAACAACAATTGATGACGGAAGATATCAAAGTACAACTGTTAGATTGGATATTACCTTATTATAAAAACTTATCTAGAGAAGGCATGAAAGATATTGTGAATATAGATAGTAGTTTAATGGCAATGCAATTAATGCTTACAGCAAAAGCTCACGGTTACGATACAAACCCTATTGGTGGTTTCGATAAAGAAAATATTGCAGATATTATCGGTTATGATTCTGACAGATATGTGCCAGTTTTAGCGATTGCTATAGGTAAAAAAGCACAAGATGCACACGATTCAGTGAGACTTCCGATTGATGATGTAAGGGAATTTTTATAAAACTTCTTAAAATTTTCACATTTACAAACGAACATTTTGTTACAATTTAACTAAATCTTTCTTTTCTATACGAATTAATCGTCTATAATTGTGTGTGATAAGATAAAAGGAGTTTCTATAATAATGAGTAAGAAACAAGTTATTTTTAGGGTAATCATTATTTTGATTATCTCTCTAATATTAGCAATTGCATTTTTCTTCGGACTCAAAGCTTATCAAGGTCATAAAAATCTTGAACTGATTGATAGCTATATGAGCGACCATCATCTTAATGATAAAGTGAAAAAAGACAAAACATCATATAGCACTAAAAAGGGACTATACTATAAAGAAGTCGTTTTCAAAGATGAACCTAACGTGACATATGTGATTCAACCTATCAGTACTTCAAAAGGAATATTCATTGAAGGTTTTGATAGCGAAACGAAGAAAAGTATTAAAAAAGCAAAACATAGTGATTTTGATCAAAAATACAAACCTTCTAAATAAAGGATTAACACACAGTTTTATTTAAACATAGAGCTGTGTGTTTTTTATTGGCGTTTTTAATAGGAAGAAATGCAACATGCATATATTTCTAGTGGAAAAAATTATATAGCTATTTTGATGTTATCTGATATAATTAAGTGATGTCAGATGAAGGGGAGTTTGCATAATGGCTCTATTCAAGAAAAAAATAAGTCTACCAACGCAAGTAATTATTGCTTTGGTACTCGGTGTCATCGCTGGTCTATTACTATATGGACAAGATGATGTTGCAAATTATATTAAGCCATTTGGTGATGTATTCTTAAATTTAATTAAGATGATCATCATTCCGATTGTATTTTGTTCATTAGCCTTATCTATTTCAAATTTAGGGGATTCTAAAAAGGTAGGAAGCTATGGATGGAAAGCAATCCTTTATTTCGAGATTATTACAACTATCGCCATAGGTTTAGGTCTTATCATTGGTAATCTATTCAAACCAGGTTCAGGTCTAGATCCAGATAAATTACCTAAAGGCGATATTACTAAATATCAATCATCTGCACATTCAGCAGAACAAGCGACTACTTATGGTAATCATCTTATAGATACATTAGTTCATATTGTGCCAACGAATTTATTTGAATCTATGGCAAAAGGTGAGTTATTACCGATTATCTTTTTCGCAGTATTTTTTGGATTAGGATTAGCTGCGATAGGAGAAAAAGCAGAACCCGTTAAAGGATTCTTAAATGGTACTTTAGAAGCTGTATTTTGGATGATCAATAAAATTTTAAAATTAGCTCCAATTGGAGTATTTGCATTTATTTGTACGACAGTAATGACTTTTGGTGCTTCAGCATTAATTCCATTATTTAAATTACTAGTTGTTGTAGTATTTGCTATGGTTTTCTTTGTTATCGTAGTGTTAGGAATTGTTGCAAGAATGGTTGGAATAAGTATTTTTTCAATCATGAAGATACTTAAAAGTGAATTGTTACTTGCCTTTTCTACTTCAAGTTCAGAAGCAGTATTGCCGATTATGATGAAGAAAATGGAACGTTTTGGTTCGCCAAAAGATGTTACTTCATTTGTTATCCCTATCGGTTATTCATTTAATTTAGATGGCTCAGCTTTATATCAATCTATAGCTGCTCTATTTGTTGCTCAAATGTATAATATACATTTATCATTAACTGAACAACTTGTATTAATGGCCACACTTATGATTGCTTCAAAAGGTATGGCTGGGGTGCCGGGCGTATCTATTGTAGTTTTATTAACAACATTAAGTTCTATGAATATACCAGCACAAGGTCTTGCTTTAATTATTGGCGTTGATCGTTTATTAGATATGGTGCGTACATGTGTTAATGTTATTGGTAATGCACTCTCAACAGTTGTTATTGCTAAATGGGAAAACGTCTATGATAAAGAGAAAGGTCAAAACTACTTAAATTCAATTTAAAAAATTTATATATCTGACATTTTAGAGCCACTTACAATCTATGATTGATAGTGGCTCTTATGCATTTTAAAAAATGTAAACAAAAGCAAAACAATCTATGATTAATAGTGGCTCTTATGCATTTTTTAAAAAATGTAAACAAAAGCAAAACAATTTATGATTGATAGTGGTTCTTATGCATTTTTAAAATGTAAATTTAAAAAGCACAAAAATGACTTTTTAGTTTAAAATCATCTTTGTGCTAAATTGTTCTAATTTAAATGCAAGTTTTAATACTTCTACATTCCGTGTTTCATATTACCCATATCATGGATTTTTGACATTAAACCATGAGGTACGTCATCGTGATCAACTTTCTTAACTTTAGTAATTTTTCCAGTTTTTTCATCTTTAAAGAGCATAACAAAATCTTCTTTATTAACTGACACATTAGCATCTTTTGGTAATTCTACGTTTTTTTCAATTTTTTCATTTTTCGTATTAATCATTTTATCGATAGTCGTGCTATCTTTCATAATACCGTAGTATGAATCTTTCTTACCATCCACGAACATCATGATTACTAGTACAATACATACAATAACCATAACTGCGATAAGGCCTATACCTAATCCTTTTTTATTTTTCATTATTGAAAACTCCTTTATCTATATTAATTCATTTATACATAATTTTAAGTCATTTTGCAATTATATATTGTAGTATAAAGAAAATAAAGTTTATAAAATGGAGCTTGATGATATGATTGACAAAAAATGGACAATAAATAACCGCATCATAATCTAAAATGATTATAATACGGTAAATTTTGATATGACTTTATAATTCAATTGTAGCTGGCGTATCTAGTTCATCATCATTCATTAATTTAATTGAACGCGGTATAACTTTGAGTACACATAATTCTGGATCTTCTTTTGAATTGAAAAATGTTTTGTCTTGAGTTTCCCATAACCAATCAATAACTTTTTGATCTTTGACAACTTCTATAGTGGCATCTATTTCAACAAAGCTATTATTTGTTGTTTCGTTATAGCCTAATAAAATGTGAGCATCAGGATTATTTTCTATTTCTTCGACTTTTAGTGAATTGATATTCGTTTTTGTATATAAGTTTAAGTCATCATTGTAAAAGACCATATATCTGCTATTAGGTTTATTATGATGTGCAGTTGATAGGACACCAATTTTTGAAGAACTTAATACCTTTTCTATTGCTCTTGTCACTTGTTGTTTATTCAAAATTATCATCTCCTTATTATTGTGTATATCCTTATCACACATAATTTAAACGATACAACCTTATGATGATTTTTAAGAAGGTTTAAAACAAATATATTTGACTTCATCGTGTTTTAAGGTGACTTGGAAAGGAAGATGATGGTCATGTTGTATAGCTAATTCTGTTTTTGGTTGATTTGATTTATCAAGTTCATCAAGAATACTACGTTCAATATAAAATTGTTGTTTAGTTTGTGGTAGAAGGTTTTGAATTGCACCATGCTCATGATTTAACGTTTTAATAATAATTAATGAGTTGGTCGATAATGTATTTTTAAATACGTAGCGCTGTTGACTATCAGATAGATAACGATCATTTATTTTATTAAATAATAAAAAGTGATAGTTACCATCTTTGCGACTCATTAAAAAATTGTTGGCTATCTCTAAAGGTTCATTTAGAAATGATTCAATTAATTTATAGAGGTGCATGAGAGGTAGAGGACTACCATAACGATTAAATAAGGCAATAAAAGGGCTCTCATCTTCTATCAGTTGATAACTTACACCACCCCCGTAACGCATTAATGCGACTAAATGACAAACAAGGTCAGATAATTGAAGTGGATAAGTACCATTGTTTGTATATTTAAAACACTTTAAAGATAAATTATTGTAAACAAATTTAGTTGAAGGTATACCAGAATCTAATATAAATTGTTTATAATTTTCAAAGTGTGTGGACGAATGTAAGTACGATTTACGTTTGGTAATTAATGAGTTTTTGGTTTCTAGATTTTCAATGTCTATAAAATAGTAATCGAAATTCAATCGCTTCATCATATCATAAGTTCGATCAATAGAAGAATTTTGGTGTAGTAATCCTTCAACAGTTATACTATAACGAATAGCCTTATTTTTATTTTTAATTTTTAAATGGCATAAATGTATATCGTTCACTGACAAACTCTCAGTATCAAAGACTAACATAAATTTAACCATTTTTTTGTTCATTTTATAATCTTGGTGGCTATTAAGAAATAATAAAATTATTTCTTTGATAGATTCAAATTCATTTGTAGATGTTAATCTCATGGCTAAACCTATATTTTTTTCGAATAATTTTTCAAAGCATCGATTTAATAAATTAAAGTTCACCTCTCGCGTCGAAATATCAGTAATATCATTGATAAAAATTACAGCTTGTGGCATGGAGGTAAGATCAATGTTGTAATATTCATTAAAAACAAATTGAAATAATTCGTTGAAATTTTGAAAACGTATAAACGCTTTAGAGTTTTTAGTCTGATCTTGAGGATAAAATTCATTGATATCTCTTTCAGTTGTTTCAGTAGCCAAATGATCACTAAACTCAAATTGATTAATTAATTCAATATATTGTGAAAAGTCAGTATCACTAAAACTTATCGAAGGTAAGGGGTCTAACTTAGAGTTAAGCGTTCGAAATTGTTTTGGGCTACAACCTAAATAATTTTTAAATTGATTTGTAAAATTGGTATGACTACTAAATCCAGATTGTTCTGAAATAGCGTTAATCGAGTCCTCAGATGAAAGTAGCCTTTTTATAGAGTCAATCACTTTTAAGCTTGTAAAATAATCTTTAAAATTCATATTAAGATATCTTGCAAATAGGTTAGAACAATATGATTCAGATATATTACAATGTTGAGCTACTTCTCGTAGTGAGAGTGACTGTGATACTTTTGAATGAATAAATGTTAATCCTTCAGTAAACACTGAATGATTAACTGCAATTTGAGGAATATATTTTTTCTTATATCGAATGACTGCTTCTTTTAGAAGCGTCTGTATTATTTTAGAGATGGATTGCTCATCTTGATTTTCTCCTTTTATTAAATGTTGAATAGCTTGTAAAATAATTGTTTTAACAAAACTGCTTGATTGTAATAAATGCCTGTCAAAACAACATTTAAAAAATTTATTGTCTTTACTATAAAAATAAATAACTGGAATAGAAAGTAATACGAGATTCGAAGCACTATTAATAAAATAGATGTCAGATTGATTAATGATAGCTATATGATTACCTAAATCTTTTGTTTCACCATTAATAGTGATTTTTAAGTCATTTGTAAGTGAAAACATTAGAATAATTCTATTAATATTGCGTTCAGGGGGAGAATGATATTCTTTATATATATTTAAAAAACATGTCATTGTATATTACATTAGCTCCTTGAATGAATTGAATAACTAAATTTAAATGTGACCGTGTATATCTATTTCGCTCAATTATTTAGTTGTTTTGATAGAATAATAAATGTAATTATAAGCGATTGATAAAGAAATAGTAATAGTAAAAAATAAAATTTTTCTTGGCTAAATATAGAAAATTGTTAGAAATTATAAGTTTCGCACAATATAAAAGTTGATTTAGGAATATAGGGTCATTATTTTGGAAAATTTAGATAGAGTAAAAAAGAGATTTTTACTACATAATTAATGTTAGATTTCGTTTCCTTTTAAAAATCTAAAAGAGTAATTTAGAGGTTTAGGGGAAGTTCGAATGAATTATAAAACGAAGTCACTGTAATTAAATGTACGCTGCTCATTTCAACGTTAATCGAAAGAACAATAAAAGGGATATCGACCATAACAAGACTCAACATGTTAGATGTGTCATTATTTAGCACTTATTACTAATTGAGTAAAAATGTTTCATGCTTATGTAATCTTTTAAAACTTTTCCAATTACATCAATGAATTTAACAACTAGAAAACACAAGCACCATGATCTGAAAACAACTCCATTAAAATTCTATTTCTTGATTATTAATTTTTTAAATTAAGATGAATAAACATTAGTATATGGGTAGTTTTGATGAAAGTTAAACATTTTATTTCAACATCAAGAATCAACATCGATGCACGTTTTAAATGTACCATAAGTTTATGTTCATTATTGAAGTAGCAACAATTAGAATTTTAAATTAAAATGACTCTCCCCCAAAGTAACATTTAATTTAAATTTTAAGCATTGTCATGGTGTTCGCCGTAAAGTTTTAGATTTCAGTAAGTATTCATATCGCTTTTAATTCTTTTCAACAAATAGTTTAAGGACATAGTCTCAAACATACTTATAAACTCCATTGTCTTATAAACTATAAATGTGAGTGATTTGATGAGTAGAGTTCTCATATAGATGTCACTATCTATAGACGTACATTTTCGCAAGATTTTCTGTATAAACGATATGTACAGATTTTAAACTGCCTGCAAAGTTTCAAACCACTGTGCCGGCAGTTTTTTTATGTTCAAACCAAATATGACATATAAATAAAGATCTGTTTTTTACGTATTCGTGCTTGTATGACGTAACATAATTGTTAAATGATTTTGTCAATTCATTTTGTAATATTGAGTATAGTACTTTGTTGTAAGTACTCGACAGCATATTTATCTGCTAAATTTTTTAAAAAAGACAACAGCTCAAAATAGTCGATTTGATTTTCAATATACAACTTCTTTAATTCTCGACTATGTTGTTTTTCATATTGTGTACATTGTTTTTTGAAGTATCCCCACATATGTTCAAAAGCATTGATGACTGATCCTTTGGTCGGTGTGATGGTTAAAGTGTGCGCAATATGTTCTTCCACTTCATCCAATGTGGTAGGTGATTTTAGTAACGTTCTTATCGAATGATATGAATTTTGATCATGAAATAACACACGATATTTTTCCTCACGCCACAATTTTTCTATTTTTCCGCGTTCTTTCAACTAAAGACCCTCCATAGTGATATTGATTTAACTGCAGATATTAAAGCTAGTTTAATATTTTTCAAGAAAAATGAATAGGGGTATTGTGTAAATGATTGGAACCGGTTACAATATAATTAAGTGATTGGAACCGGTTCTAAAAGGAGGATGAATATGAGTTATAAAAAATCTGCTGAAGAAATACTTAAAGCAATTGGCGGTGAAGAAAATTTAGATGCAATGGCACATTGTGCAACTCGATTACGTTTAGTACTGAACGATGAGAGTAAAGTAGATGAAGATACCTTGTCTAATATGGACGTCGTCAAAGGAACATTCTCTACAGGTGGTCAATACCAAATTATTATAGGTTCAGGGACAGTAAATAAAGTATTTAATGAATTAGAAAAAATAACTGGAAAAGAAGCATCTACGACTTCAGAAGTTAAAGATAAATCATCTAAGCATATGAATCCTTTCCAAAAATTTGTGAAAATGTTATCTGATATCTTTGTTCCTATTATTCCGGCTATTGTAGCTGGTGGTTTGTTAATGGGATTAAATAATATTTTCACAGCTAAAGATTTGTTCTATGATGGTAAATCTATCATAGATGTACATAGTCAATTTTCTGGCTTGGCTGATATGATTAATATATTTGCAAATGCACCTTTTACGTTATTGCCAATACTTATTGGTTTTAGTGCAGCTAAGCGATTTGGTGGTAATCCTTATTTAGGTGCAGCTCTAGGTATGATACTTGTTCACCCTGGATTAATGAGTGCATATGATTTTCCAAAAGCTTTAGAAGCAGGAAAAACTATTCCACATTGGGATGTCTTTGGGCTACATATTAATGAAGTTGGTTATCAGGGACAAGTATTACCTATGCTCGTAGCAACATATATTTTAGCTACGATTGAAAAATGGTTACGTAAGGTTATTCCAACTGTGTTAGATAATTTATTGACGCCATTATTATCAATTTTTATTACAGCATTTATAACATTTCTATTTGTAGGGCCTGTCACTCGTCAATTAGGTTATTGGTTATCTGATGGATTGACTTGGTTATATGAATTTGGTGGAGCTATTGGTGGACTTATATTTGGTTTATTATATGCGCCAATCGTCATTACAGGAATGCACCATAGCTTTATTGCAGTTGAAACGACATTAATTGCTGATGCGACTAAAACAGGCGGCTCATTTATCTTCCCAATCGCAACTATGTCAAATATTGCCCAAGGTGGCGCAGCTTTAGCTGCATTCTTTATCATTAAGCAAAATAAAAAATTAAAAGGTGTTGCTTCCGCAGCAGGTATTTCAGCTTTACTAGGAATTACAGAACCAGCAATGTTTGGTGTCAATCTTAAATTGAGATATCCATTTATAGGTGCTGTTGCAGGATCAGGTATAGGTGCTGCTTATATTTCATTCTTCAAAGTAAAAGCGATAGCGCTTGGTACAGCTGGATTACCTGGATTTATATCTATAAATCCTACACACGCTGGTTGGTTACATTACTTAATAGGAATGCTAATTGCATTTGTTGTTTCAGTTGTCGTCACTTTAGTACTATCTCGAAGAAAAGCAAATAAGACAGCTGTTGAATCATAATAGAGACTTAAAATTTTGACACAATTTTAAATATATAATAATACCCTTAGTTAGATTGAGTGCCAATCTATAACTAAGGGTATTTGTTTTTATAATTTTTGTTTTTTCCATAAAAAGATACTAACGATAGCTACTAGAATAAGTGAAATTCCTACAACAATAATCCAAGACACGTAACTATGATCATCAATTGGTAAGGGTACATTCATACCAAAGAAACTAAAGACAAGTGTAGGAAGGGTCAAAAGAACCGTAAACAACGTTAATGTTTTCATGATGTTATTCATATCATTAGATAATAATGAAGCATACGAAGAAGTGATACTTTCAAGTATTCGTTGATGTAATTCAGTTGTTTCAATAGCTTGGTTGTTTTCTATCACCAAGTCTTCAAGTAGCTCTTCATCCTCTTCAAAACGTTTGATTGCAGGAAGACGAAAGAGTTTTTTAATAATTGTATCGTTACCTTTTAGTGCAGCTAAGAAGTATACTAAACTTTTTTCTACTTCCATTAGTTTAAAAAGCTGTTTGTTTGTAATGTTATTTTTGAGTTCTCTTTCAATACGAATCCTAGATTTATTAAGCAATCTTAAATTTCTATTGTAGTGATTAGCTATTGTTGTTAGTATTTCAAGTGCAAATCGACTGTGAAATTTTAAGTTAATATCTTCTTGTTTAGCAAAGTTTTCTAAAAATTCATTTTCAGCATCGCAAACAGTCATAACGATACCATTTCCAATAATAATGCCTAATGGGATGGTCACAAAGGACAAGACACGTCGATTGGTAGAATTGACGATAGGTAAGTCAATAATAATTAGCGAGTATCCCGTATCTTCGTCATATTCAATACGTGCGCTCTCTTCAGAGTCTAACGGATCTCGAATAAAATCCTCAGGTATATTGTAAAATTCCATCAAACCTTCAATTTCTTCTCTATCTGGTTCTACTACATTTATCCATGAAGCGCTATGATTGATTTCAGTTTCAATAATTTGTGAAGGATGATGAAGTGCGTGTTTATAAGCTGTAATCATAATTAATAGTTCCTTTCAAAGTCCACTAGAATAAGGATGATACTAAAGTTAGTTAAATAAATTTTAAACTTTTAAATTTGTGGCATCAAACTTCTTAAACTTCGGACATAATTTTTAAATATCATACTCTCTTGGCCTAAATATGATATATAAAGTTGAATCACATTCATATTGTATAGTTAGTTATAAGAAAAGCAGATGAATTTTGCTATATTATCAATCTAGCTACTAATAACTTTAGATTGTACATTAATCATTAAATATATAATTTATCTTTAAGGCATATGCAGATTGCTTAAGATTTAATAGTATGGTTAATTATAATAAACTTTATACAACTTATTCAATCTTCGAATTTTTGTTGATCACTTAGTAAGGTGATTCTAAAATGAGTAAACTTTATTTTATATTACAAATTGCCATTTTGCTACATTCTTAATTGATTTATTAACTTTATGATTTATCTATACTTGTATTTAGTTTACTAGTTAAAATTTCTATTTTTATATTTGTGTCTAATTCGAAAAAATTAGAATAGTTATTGTTAAAACAAGTGATTATGTCTAATATGAAAAACGGAGCAAAATTTTTGTGTGAAAGGAGGAGGGTTCGGTGTTAAAAATAATGTCTAAATTTAGTGCTACGTTAGTTATTATGTTTTTAATAACTTTATCGCCTATTTTTCAATATCAAGCTTCTGCACATGCGACTTTAGAAAAATCAACACCACAACAGCAAGGGATTATTAAACACAAACCAGAAGTTATCAAGTTAGAGTTTAATGAACCTGTGAATACCAAATACTCAAGTGTGACCTTATTTGATGATAAAGGTAAAAAGATTAAAGACCTTAAACCAATCACAACTGGATGGTCACAGACAGTCGTATTTTCATCTGATCAAATTGTTAATGGGACGAATACAATTGAATGGCATACGGTATCTGCGGATGGACATGAAGTTGGAGATACGTTTGAATTTTCAGTTGGAAAAGTGACGGCTAAAGATGTAGATACATCTTCTCCTTTTTATGAACAGTCTAAATTTTGGTTTGGATTATTAAGATATGTTACAGAAGGTGCAACCTTTCTACTTATTGGATTGTTTTGGTTAAATGGTATTGCTAAGAAACGAGGGTTAAGACAATTTAATGTGTTACCAAAGCAATCAGGAATTGCATGGATTATGGCTATGTCAGTACTCGTGAGTCTCGTTGTTTACATGATGACACTCACATCTGATATATTAGAAGATATTTTATCATTTAAATTAGAAGTGATAATGCAATTTCCATATATATTAAGCTCTATTTCACTAATCATTTTGTTTATACTTTTCATATTAAAGGATATGGAAAAAATATGGTACTGGCTCATTTCAATAATTATGATTGCTGTGATAAGTATGTCTGGACACGTGTGGTCACAACAAGTGCCATTATGGTCAATCATCATAAGAACAATTCATCTTATAGGGCTAACGTTATGGTTAGGTTCACTCGTATATCTCATTTGTTATGCTATTAAAGTGAAAACTGATCAGTTGACGAATGTAAGACGCATGCTTTTAAAAGTTAATATCATTGCTGTGATTATGCTCGTTTTTACAGGGATTTTAATGGCTATTGATGAAACGAATATTTTAACACTTTGGAATAACATCAAAGCGTGGTCCATATATCTTATTATAAAAATTGTGGGAACAATGACAATGATGCTGCTAGGTTTGTATCAGACGATGCGAGCTTTGAAACAGCGCCAACAGGTCAATCGTTATGCGCTTATATTTGAGTTGTTAATCGGTATTATTTTAATTTTTGCAGGTATTATGATGAGTCAAATGAATATACCTAGTTAAGGAGGAAAACGATGTTACGCAAGTTACTACCACTGACATTAATAGTGTTTTTTGGTTTAGGATTTTTTAAGTTTGCAGATGCACATGTCACACTGAATCCAAACGAAAGCGAACCTGAGTCGTATGATAAGTACGATGTACGCGTACCAGTTGAGCAAAATGATCATACAGTGAAGGTAGAATTAGATGTGCCGAAGGGATTAAACGTTGAGACTGTTAAACCTGTCCAAGGTTTTGAACATCATTTTTCGAAAGATAAAAAGGGAAATATTACCAAAGTTACTTGGACAGCTACTGGTAAAGGTATTGGTCCACACGAATTTATTGAGTTCCCTATTGTAGTGGCAAATCCTAAAGAAGAAGGAAAGTTCAAATGGAATGCTATTCAAACTTATGATAATGGAGATGTAGTTAGATGGACTGGTAAAGAAGATAGCGAACACCCAGCACCAACTACAACTGTAAAAAAAGGAGCAAATCCAAATGACACGCATTCTGACCCAAGTCAAGGTGATTCTATCGCTTTATGGATAGTTGCTATCGTGGCAATTGTGATTTCGTTGATTGCACTTTTTAAACAAGCGCGTTCTAAAAAGTAATCATTAACGGGTTAGAAATATATATATACATTTTTCTAATTTAAAGCAATCCACTTAGATCTATATTTTAAAAATTGCATTCATCATTTATCAAGATTGATTAGGATGTGAGTTATTTAATTCAAATATCTTTCTCACTTGATTGCGTTTATTCTATGGTCGCTATTTTGTCACTTTAACTAACACAAATATGTTTTATAATATAATCTTAAGGAGGATTCTTTATGCGTAGATTATTATACTCTTTTTTATTTTATATGATCATAGGCTTATTAAGTGGCTTTTACTACAGAGAATTAACTAAAGCGCATGACTTTGTGGGTGACACGCAATTGTCTTTAGTGCATACACATACACTTATCTTAGGCATGTTTATGTTTTTACTCTTATTACCACTTGAAAAAGTATTTAAATTAAGTAGTTACTACTTATTTAATTGGTTCTTTTTCGTGTATCATTTAGGTGTGTTAATCACGATTTCAATGATGACAGTTAAAGGTACATTCCAAGTTATTGGTAAAAAATTTTCACCTGAAATGTTTGCGGGATTTGCAGGCATAGGTCATACAGGTATGCTTGCTGGTTTACTGTTACTGTTTTTCTTATTAAGACAGGCTATTCTTACAGAACCTAAAAAATAAAGTCGAAATACTAAAAAATGTTTGGTAGAGTGGATTTAGATTTTAAATAACCAGATAGGTGATAGGTAATGACTAAGATTCACTTTGAAGCACCCAGTCCCGAGGATTACTGTAATTTAAGAGCTAATGCTGGAATGAGTAGTAAATCGATTGAAGCGGCAATAAAGGGGCTTCCTCATGCATGTTTTAATGTGACCCTTTATGAGAATGATATGTTGATTGGTATGGGGCGAGTGATTGGAGACGGTGGCACAGTTTTCCAAATCGTCGATATTGCTGTGAAAGATACATATCAAGGGTTGGGTCATGGAATGACAATTATGCATGAAATAATGAAGTATATTGAGAGTGTTGCTGAAGAAGGTACATATGTGAGCTTGATAGCAGATTATCCGGCAGATCAATTATACGAGAAGTTTGGATTTAAAAGTACTGAGCCCTATTCAAAAGGTATGTATATCAAATATTAAATATTAAAGAAAAAACGTCATAAAATGCATTTGCTTTTGCATCTTGTGACGTTTTTTAGTTATTTAAACATTGAAATCAATGACAATACGTCCAGTATTATGATGATTGATGACTTGATCGATAGCTTTTGGGATTTCATCGAATGAAATAACATGTTTGATGTCATGTAATTGTTGTGGTTTTAAGTCTTTTGCAAGTCTTCTCCAAACACGTTTTCTTAGTTTAATTGGAGTAAATACTGAATCAATACCAATTATACTTGCTCCTCTTAAAATGAAAGGAAAGACGGTTGTTTCAAAATTGTTACCACCAGTCATGCCAATTAATGCAACACTTCCATTGTTATCCAATCGTTTGACGATGTACGGTAAGTTTTCACCACCAACTGGATCAATAGCTGCTTGCCATGTTCTCTTTTCTAATGGTTTACTATTATCTTCTGGTAAACGGCCAATTACCTCTTTAGCACCAAGCTTTTTAAGTTTTTCTTCAGCATCATCTCTGCCTGTACTTGCAATAACATCATACCCTAAGTTATTTAACATGAGTAATGAAATCGTACCGACGCCTCCAGTGGCACCTCGTACAAGCACTTCTTTACCTTCAATAGACATACCTGATTTTTCAAGTTGTTCTATAGCTAAACCTGCTGTATAGCCAGCAGTACCGTAAATCATAGCTTCTTCCAATGTTAAATCTTCAGGTAATTCAATCACCCATTCTGATTTAACACGTGCATATTCACTGAACCCTCCATAATGACTTACACCTAAATCATAACTTGTTACGATGACTTTATCTCCAACTTCAAAGCCTGGAGCATTTGTTTCTTCAATGGTACCTGCTAAATCTATACCGGGCACCATCGGATATTGTTTTACTATTTTGTTATGGTCCTGAGTAGCTAGTGCGTCTTTATAATTTATGCCAGAATAATGTACTTTTATTAAAACGTCACCCTCAGGTAAGTCATCTTTAGTAAGTTCTTTATAACTATTTGAAACAGTACCGTTGTCATCTTGATCGACTACAAAAGCTTTGAATTTTTCTACCATATTTCTACACTCCTCTAATGATGAATTGAATCAATATTAAATTTTAAAGATATTCTTTCATGGTTCCCTTAATATTACCCTGTTTTTATTTTTAATATAAGGAAACTTCTTTTCTAACAAACTTTACATCATTCATTGTATAATTTAATTTGAAAATTTAAAACTTATTAATAGCAAAAATATCAATGTACACATCTAATTCACTAAATAATTTTTTTAAGATTTTAAAGAGGGGGATTTAAATGGGGGAAAGGATAAGAAGTGTTCAAATAACTGAGGTAGAGCAACTACAACTAATTGCTAAAAGAACATTTTTTACAACGTTTAGAGAATCTTATAGTGATGAGGACTTCAATCAATTTTTCAATGATGCATATGATATAGATATGTTGAGAAAAGAATTGGAACAAAGTAATTCTTTTCATTATTTTTATGAAGTTGATCAAAATATAGTAGGTTTCTTGAAATTGAACATTAATGATGCTCAGACTGAAAATAAAGGACAAGCATATTTGGAAATACAACGCATTTACTTTGATGAAGCATTTCAAGGGAGTGGTAGAGGACAATTATTTATCAATTTAGCTATTGATCAAGCTATCAAATTTGGGAAATCGAAAATATGGCTTGGTGTTTGGGAGCATAATCCTAAAGCGCTTAGTTTTTATAAAAATAGGGGATTTAGAGTTACAGGGTCGCATCAGTTTTATACCGGAAGTGTAGTAGACAATGATTTGATTATGGAATTGGATGTTCCAACAAACTATAAATAAAGTTTATAGTTCAATCACAAAATATAAATGAGCTAGGGTTATGTTTAATATTGTTCGCATTTAGCATTAATATTAGATATAATTGTAGCGTTGAATTTTAGTACAATATCTATGTAATTGTATTCAAAGTGAAGTCATCGAAATTAAAAATGCAATCAATATATACATATAAGGTTTATATTTTTAATAGGTAATGATAGTTATTATAGTGACATTTAAACATACAACCAAAATTTTATAAGATGTTGTCGATTTAATATAGAGAGAAAGGACGTATAGTATGAATAAACTGACAATTATTGTCACGTATTATAATGCGGAGGAATACATCACAGGTTGCTTAGAGAGTATTAAGCAACAACGTACACAAGATTTTAATTTGATTATTGTGAATGATGGGTCGACAGACCAAAGTAAAAAATTAATGGATGAAGCTATTAAAGACAATGATAAAAACATTCGATTTATCGATTTAGATGAAAATAGTGGTCATGCACATGCGCGTAATATTGCATTAGAAGAAGTGGAAACACCTTACTTTATGTTTTTAGATGCAGATGATGAATTAGCTTCTTATGCAATCACGTTTTACTTAGAAAAGTTTAATGATACTGATGGTTTAATTGCTCCAATACATTCTTTTACTACACAACGTCCGCAATTTGTCGATTTAGATCGAGTAAGGGTTGAATATTTTAATGCCAAAGGGAATATTAATTCATTTTTAAGAAAACAGTCAGCTTGTAATATTATTTTTAGAACAGCTATTGTCAAAGCGCACCATATTCGATTTAATGAAAATTTAAATACATATGTGGATTGGTCATTTGTTCTTGAATATATGAAGTATGTAAATAAGTTTGTTCGTATTTTTAACTTCCCATTTTATTTCCGTGGGGAAGTCTATGATCCATTTGAAACACTTACTTTAAGTGAACAAAATTTTGATATTTTATTTAAAGATTACGTCAACAGCTTTTATGATGCCATTAAACGAGCAACAAACCCAAAAGTTCGAGAATTTATTGTCACTAAAATGGGAAATAAAATCGCTAATGAATTTGAACCAACTCGATATGATATTAATGAACGCTATCAAACACATAAGGATACGCTTGTTGAATTATCGAAATTTTTACATGTCCATTTAGTTAAAAATCAAAAGCTAATAAATAAAATTGAAACAATTTTGTTAATGAATAATGAAACTGATAAAGCTTTTAAAGTTAATCAATTTAGAAAAACGTTGCGACATGTTAAAAATATTGTTTTAAGAAGAAAAAATAAAGAACGTTCATTGTATGACTTAACAGATAAAGAAGATAATGTTAAACCGAAAACGATTGTCTTTGAATCGTTCGGTGGTAAGAATTACAGTGATAGTCCAAAGTATATTTATGAATATATGCAAAAGTATTATCCTAATTATCGCTATATATGGTCATTTAAGAATCCTGATAAAAATGTCGTACCGGGTAGTGCTGAAAAGGTTAAGCGTAATTCAGCAGAGTATTATCAAGCTTACTCGGAAGCAAGTCATTGGGTATCAAATGCCCGCACACCACTTTATTTAAATAAAAAAGAAAATCAAACGTACATTCAAACTTGGCACGGTACACCATTAAAACGGTTAGCGAATGATATGAAAGTGGTTCGTATGCCGGGCACTACGACTCCAAAGTATAAGCGTAATTTTAATCGTGAAACATCACGTTGGGATTATTTAATTTCGCCAAATAGATATTCAACTGAAATATTTAGAAGTGCTTTTTGGATGGATGAAGAGAGAATATTAGAGATAGGTTATCCTAGAAATGATGTATTAGTGAATAGAGCCAATGATCAAGAGTATCTAAATGAAATTAGAACTCACTTAAATTTACCTAGTGATAAAAAGGTTATTATGTATGCTCCGACTTGGAGAGACGATGAATTTGTGAGTAAAGGAAAATATTTGTTTGAATTAAAAATTGATTTAGACAACCTTTATAAAGAACTCGGAGATGATTATGTAATTTTATTACGCATGCATTATCTCATATCTAACGCACTTGATTTATCTGGTTATGAAAACTTTGCAATTGATGTTTCAAACTATAATGACGTCTCTGAATTATTCTTAATAAGTGATTGTTTAATTACAGACTATTCATCAGTAATGTTTGATTATGGTATTTTAAAACGCCCTCAATTTTTCTTTGCATATGATATAGACAAATATGATAAGGGATTACGAGGATTCTATATGAATTATATGGAAGATTTACCAGGACCAATTTATACAGAACCATATGGCCTAGCTAAAGAACTAAAGAATTTAGATAAAGTGCAACAGCAATACCAAGAAAAAATAGATGCATTTTATGATAGATTTTGCTCTGTAGATAATGGTAAGGCGTCTCAATATATTGGGGATTTAATTCATAAGGATATCAAGGAACAATGATAAATTTCATACTTAATTAATAATTATAGGGTATAATATTAATGAGCAATTAATATTATGCCCTTTTTAATATTTTAATTGAAATTCAATTCAACATGATAAAGAGACAAAGTAGGAGGCGGTTTCAAATGAAAAAAGTATTAGCAAGTGCAACGATTTTATCATTAATGTTAGTAGGTTGTTCCAATGGAGGAAATGATGAATCAAGTCATAAAGACGATAGTTCTAAAACAGAACAAAAGGATAAATCATCATCTCAATATGACGCAAAAAAAGATTCGAAACGTAATGATACAAATAATAAGCAAGACAATCAGGAAAATAACAATAATAAAGAACGAACAAGTAATCAAAATCCAAATGTTGGAGAGCAACGAACAAGCGAAAGACCAACAACAAATTCAAACGGAAATTCATCGGATAATCAAAATAAACAACAGCAATCAGTACAAGATAATCAGAATAAATATGTAGCACCATACCAAAGTGAAAATGCGACACGTGTTGCTCGATATCTTTCTCCATTTGAGGGCGACCGCAGTCAAGCTTTACAGCATTTACCAAATTTTGAAACTGCACTTTCCATTGCCAAAAATGAAGCTAATATGTATGGAAGCGAAAATAAATCATATAATGATTATTCAATAGAACAAACAGAAGATGGATTTAGATATGTGTTTAGCTTTAAAGATCCATCAAAAAGTAATACTTACTCAATTGTAACGCTTAATCGACAAGGTCAACCTACTGTTGTAGATCCTAACTTCCAACCGTAGTTGTAAGTATAGTGAATTTCAACACGAATGAGTCACAGTAAGATAACAATAAAAAGCGAGCAAAATCATTTCTGTATTGCATAAAGACTTTGCTCGCTTCTATATTGAAAATCATCAATAAGATGAAGCACTTATTTCAATTGATTTGAAATAAGTTTACTAATATATTCAAAAGACTGATTATTTTTATTTGTATATTTATTGTTTAATTGTGGAATGCTATCAGTAATTAAATCATTCATTAATAGTTCAGCATCGGTATACCAAACAGGTTTTAAGGTGTCTATTACGTCTTGATAGACGCCACGTTCTTCAACATATTGAGAGTGATTGGGTGTGTATAAGCAACCTTTTTTATCTACGGTTAAAGCATCAAAAATAATTGATGAGTAGTCTGTTAAAACAACATCTGAAATAATAATTAAGTCTTGTGTTTCAATATTATTAGGCGGAATAATTACGCCTTCAGGAACCAAGTCATTTTGACTCTCGACGTGTCCTTTATAGATCACATTATAATGTTTTAATAACTGTTCATTAATAGGAAACATATCGTCATCAGATGAATTTGTTTTCCATGTTGGAGCATATAATAATACTCGCTTAGTAGGATCTATATTTATCTCGCTAAATATACGTTTATGTAAACCTACATCATTGATACGATTTAATAAATAATTATTTCTAGGATATCCTACAGGTAATATATCAATTTTTTGACTAGGAAACGCTGATTCAAAGTATGTTTGTGATTTTTCTGAATCTACAATTAAATAATCTTGTTGTGTCCATTTATTATATTTTCGAGCTCGGTAGTTATATATATTTAAATTTTGATGTGGCTCTTTACTATCTAAAAATAGTTTTTTAATAGGTGTCCCATGCCATAATTGAATGATTTTACCATTAGGGTGAATATCGTCAGGAATATAGCTTTCCGTAATGACAAAAGTAGCTGTTTCAATTAAATTCTTCACATTTTCATCGTTAGTTGAAATAAAATGTGGTCCTGTTCTCTCATCTGTTATAAAGTAAGACTCTATCATAGGATTGTGTTTAACAAAGTAATTAAATAAATACTTAGAGTTTCCTCGATACCCAAAATCAAATCCTAGAAAAACGACGTGGTTCTTAAGTTTTGATGAATCCTTTTTATAAATATAGCTAATCTCTTTGTGTTTTCTAACTGAATAATTCTTAATAGGAGTTACTAACCATCTTGGAGCTTTAAATTTAGTACTAAGTAGTACTGAATCATAATATCTAATACTATCGTGATCATTAAATGGTACACGCGTAAATGGGATTCTTTGTTTATGTGCATAAGCGATGGTGTTTAAGAAGAATTTATCTCTATAAGTTAAATCATTACGATCAAATGAGCGCCAAAATCCCTTGCTCGTTTTTAATGGTCCTTTAAAGTCTAATACGACATGACCTTCAACTGCGATATTCCCTTTTAGAATTGTTAATAATGCTAAATCAAAGATATTTTCAACTTCAAATTTATCAATAAGTTCTAATGTTGAATTAATTTCATAAATAACATTTGGATATAAATTAATATTTTTAACCCAGTCCTCAAAATCAACAAAGTCCAGCCCGAAGTATTTACAATCGTTTAAATAATAATTGTTAATTGTATAGTCAACTATAAATGAAGTCTTAGGTAAAGTGATGGCTTTGATCATGGACTGATGAATATGAATTTCATTTGAATAGGGGATGACATGCGTATAGCCGTCGCTAAGTGCACGTTCCATTTGCTCTTTTAATTTGTCCATATTTGAAATATTTATTTGCTTTATCATAAATCTTCCTTCAATCTCTTAACGATATTTGTTAGCTTTTATTTTATCATGGCGCATAATATAATTCATGTAAACATAACATAAAAATAAATATATATGTTTTTAACCTGTGAAATTAAAGCGCTTAACTACTATAAATATTAAGGTTTAGTAATTGTTAACACCCCTTTACATTCATGTCACACCATTGTAAATTATATAAGAAAATGTTATATTTTTCTTGTGAAAATGGTCACGATATGCTTGTGGGGATCGTACTGATTTAATAGGTATTTATCACATATTAATAAGGGGACAGTATGCGTCTACCTAGTCTTCATGACTAAAGATTTAATGAGGAGAGTTCAATATGTTAGTAGAATCTTTTAATCCATTTGGTAATTTATTATTATCATCTTTAATTGCGGCAATCCCTATCATTTTATTTTTACTGTGTCTTACAGTATTTAAAATGAAAGGAATTTATGCTGCTATCACAACCCTTGTGGTTACATTATTAATTGCAATTCCATTCTTTAAATTACCAGTAGGAATTGCCTCTGGAGCAGTTGTTGAAGGTTTCTTCCAAGGTATCTTCCCAATCGGATATATTGTTATTATGGCAGTATTATTATATAAGATTACTTTGAAATCGGGGCAATTCGCAACTATTCAAGATAGTATTACAAGTATTTCACAAGACCAACGAATTCAGCTACTTTTAATTGGTTTTTCATTTAATGCATTCTTAGAAGGCGCTGCAGGATTTGGTGTTCCAATTGCAATTTGTGCACTATTATTAGCGCAACTTGGCTTCAGACCATTACAAGCTGCTATGTTATGTTTAGTAGCTAACGCTGCATCTGGTGCATTCGGTGCAATTGGTATTCCAGTAGGTGTTGTAGATACACTTAACTTACCTGGTCATGTAGAAGCGATGGGAGTTTCACAAACATCAACATTAACTTTAGCAATTATTAACTTCTTTATTCCTTTCTTACTTATCTTTATCGTAGATGGTTTCAAAGGAATTAAAGAAACTTTACCTTCAATTCTTGTTGTTTCTGTCACTTATACAGTTTTACAAGGATTACTTACAGTGTTTAATGGTCCAGAATTAGCTGATATCATTCCATCACTTGCTTCTATGTTAGCATTAGCTTTATTCTCTAAGAAATTCCAACCTAAGAATATCTTTAGAATTCAAAAAGATGTTAAACCAGAAGCACCGAAAAAACTTAAAGGTAAAGAAGTCTTATTTGCTTGGAGTCCATTCATTATCTTAACTGTCATTGTTATGATTTGGAGTGCACCTTCATTTAAAGCATTATTTGCACCAAAAGGTAAATTATCTGCTTTAGTTGCAAACTTTGACTTACCTGGTACATTCAGTAATATTTCACACAAACCAATTACTTTATCATTAAACTTAATTGGTCAAACAGGTACAGCAATCTTAATTACAATTATTATTACTGTTTTAATGGCTAAAAAAGTTAACTTTGGTGATGCTGGTCGTTTATTTGTTGAAGCATTTAAAGAATTATGGTTACCAATCATAACAATTTGTTTCATCTTAGCAATTTCAAAAATCACAACATATGGTGGTTTAAGTAATGCTATGGGACAAGGCATCTCAAAAGCAGGAAGCGTATTCCCAATATTATCACCAATCCTTGGTTGGATCGGCGTATTTATGACTGGTTCGGTTGTTAATAACAACTCTTTATTCGCGCCAATTCAAGCTTCTGTAGCACAACAAATTGGTACAAGTGGTTCACTACTTGTAGCTTCAAATACAGCAGGTGGGGTTGCGGCGAAACTTATTTCTCCACAATCTATTGCCATTGCAACAGCAGCTGTTAAAGAAGTAGGTAAAGAATCTGAACTACTTAAAATGACATTACGTTATAGTATTGGATTACTTGTATTTATCTGTATCTGGACATTTATCTTGTCATTCATTCTGTAAATCAAAATTTATTGAAATGTATTTTTCATATATTAAGCCTGAAATGAAGCTATAAAGTCATTCATTTCGGGCTTTCAATATCTTGCTTTTGGATGTCGAGATTTTAGGTAACCTTTTAAAATGGTACAATTGTTATATAAATTCTCATTTGAAAAATAGGAGTGAGACAGTTCGTTTTAAATGAACTAAGTCTCACTCCTATTTTTATTTAAACATAGACATAAATAATTGATATATATGTTCCTGACTAAATTGTTTCAAAGTATCTTTACTATTTTCAATGATGTGATCTAACTCATTATAATGTTGGGTTGTTAAATCTATACGTTTTGCAAGTTCAGACACATTTTCATAATTTACTAAATAACCATTATTTCCGTTGTTAATGATTGAATCTGGCCCTACATTGCCTTCAAAACTTATTACTATATTATCTTGCACCATTGCCTCTAAAATAATCATTCCGAAACCTTCATTGCGTGAAGGTACAACAACGATTTTACTTTGTGCAAGTTTATTATTTAATTCTTGCGTTGGCTCATAGATTTTAATCAAATCATTTAAATGATATTGATTAATAAAGTCAACAAGTAATGTTTTCTTACTACCAGAACCATAGATGTGAACGTCATAATTCAATTGACGCAAGTCTTCTTGTATTAAACGAATACTCTCTAATAATAAATCATACCCTTTTTCATATTCTAAACGTCCGGCGCTAATAATACGATTTTTCTTTGGAGCAGCAATTCTTTTTTCAGTAACCATATTAGGTATAACATATACAGGAGTTTTAAGTTGTGATTGATATTTTTGCTGATCTGAGACTGTTAACGTTGTAATCTTATTGATATTACGGTACGCAGCAATAATTTCCTTTTGATACTGATCAGGGTGAGCATCAAAATTCATATGTTCCATTGCGATGGTCACTATTTCAGCTTTAGCATATTTAGAAATGAGAATATTAAAGCTAGCTCTTGTTCCAACGAGTACATCAGTTTTAATATGCTTGATTGCTTTAATCATTTTTTTCTCTACATAACTCGAAAACTGACTTTTACCTGGCTCAAATTGAGAAATCACTTTTGTATTTAAAAAGGGGGTATATTTTTTGATACGATTTGCCGTAATAGCTCTAGTATTTTTAAGCTTTAAGCGATAATCCACTAAGACTTTAACTTTTATTGCGGAATGTAATTCAAAATATGGAGAGTCTGCGCCTCTAAAAACTGAAATAATTGTTACAGGATGTCCTTTTTCTGCCAGTGTATTTGCAAGTTGTGTCACCGACTTTACCGTTCCGCCCATTGCATAAATATTATGCATAAAAAATGTGAACGACTTCATTGCGTTAAACACCTCATTGTTTTCTATGATATTTAAGTTATTATAACATTAGTTCGTATATATGGGGTAACATGTAAACAATTGTAATTTGAATTATGTAATGAAGCTATTCTCATAATGTTGACTTTTATTCTTTTGTGTAACACAATTTATATATATAATTAAATTAGTTTAATTAATGGTTATGATAAGGAAGAAATGAGCACTTCCTTAAAAGACGCTTAGATTTTTTTGCAATAAAGAGAAAGCGCTTTAATTTTATTAAAGACATCGACATCTATGAGTGTCAATCGTTCCATTTATTTATTAAAAAAGGGGGACTGTGTTTGTTATGAATACTCAACATAGCAAAACAGATGTCATCTTAATAGGTGGCGGAATTATGAGCGCAACATTAGGAACTTTACTAAAAGAATTAACACCAGAAAAAGATATACTATTGTTCGAAAGATTGAGTCAACCTGGAGAAGAAAGTTCAAATGTTTGGAATAATGCTGGAACAGGTCATTCTGCATTGTGTGAATTGAACTATACGAAAGAAGGTCAAGATGGTTCAGTAGATATTACTAAAGCAATTCACATCAATGAGCAATTTCAATTATCTAAACAGTTTTGGGCATATTTAATACGTGAAGGTCATATTGAAAGTCCAGATAAATTTATTCAATCAGTGCCACATATGAGCTTTGTCAAAGGGGAAGAAAATGTTAAATTTTTAAAAAGTCGAGTGGCGAGTTTGCAGAAAAATGTATTATTTGAAAAAATGAAAATATCTCAAGATCCAGAAAAAATTAATTCATGGGTTCCTTTAATGATGGAAGGACGCAAATCAGATGAAGCAATTGCCATCACGTATGACGAGACAGGTACAGATGTTAACTTTGGTGCTTTGACTAAAAAGTTAATAGCTAATTTACAACAAAAAAATGTTGGCATTAATTATAAACATGAAGTTTTAGATATAAAAAAATTAAATAATGGTAACTGGCAAGTTGTGGTTAAAGATTTAAATACATCAAATGTAATGAATTATGAATCTAAGTTCGTCTTTATCGGAGCTGGTGGTGCAAGTTTACCTTTATTACAAAAAACAAAGATTAAGGAATCTAAACACATTGGTGGTTTCCCGGTAAGTGGCTTATTCTTACGATGTAAAAATCCAGATGTCATACATAGACATCATGCAAAAGTCTACGGTAAAGCCGAGGTAGGTGCACCTCCAATGTCAGTTCCACATTTAGATACACGATTTGTTAACGGTGAAAAATCATTACTATTTGGACCTTTTGCAGGGTTTTCGCCGAAATTTTTGAAAAACGGTTCATATTTAGATCTAGTTAAATCTGTAAAACCCAATAATATGATCACAATGTTAAGTGCTGGCGTAAAAGAATTTAATTTGACGAAGTATTTAGTTTCTCAATTAATGCTTTCAAATGAAGAACGGATCAATGATTTGCGTGTATTCTTACCAGAAGCGAAAGATGAAGATTGGGAAGTAATTACTGCAGGTCAACGTGTTCAAGTAATTAAAGATACAGATAAGTCTAAAGGTCAATTACAATTTGGTACGGAAGTGATAACATCAGAAGATGGTTCACTTGCAGCATTATTAGGTGCTTCACCTGGTGCTTCGACTGCTGTTGATATCATGTTTGATGTCTTGCAACGTTGTTACAAATCAGAGTTTAAGTCATGGGAACCAAAAATTAAAGAAATGGTCCCATCATTTGGTTTAAAATTGTCAGATCATGAAGATATATATCATTCAATAAACGAAGAAGTAAAAAAATACTTGAATGTAAAGTAGTATTTAAAAAAAACACCATTAAATGATTAAAAATAAGTTATCATTTAATGGTGGTTTTATATATGGCGTATAGTTTAAAGAATACATACTAAATAAATAGTTTTACAATAAATTGTGTTTTATCATCTGAAGTGAGCGTAATGTTACCATGATGAAGATGAATAATTGATTGGGTAATGGCAAGACCTAGACCATTACTACTAGATTCGTCACTCAATTTATAAAAACGATCGAAGATATGTTTCGCATCTTCTTCTGCAATCGATCCATCATTTTCAATATTAAATATAATCAAGTGATTTGTACTAGTTAGAGTGATATTAATCATGCTATTTTGAGGAGCATATTTCATTGCATTAATGATGAGGTTATTGAAAGCTTGATGTAATAGTCTTTCATTTCCTCGGAAATACAAATCTTCTAATTCAGTAAACAAAACTAAATCTTTTTCATCAGTTCGAAATTGTTCATGTCTAATAATATCCTTTATTAAAGTATTTAAATGGACATTATCGTTAAAAGTAAGGTGGGAAGCATTATCTAATTCAGATAAAAGTAGCAATTCCTTAGTTAGTTCACTTACTTGAATAGTGATTTCAAACATTTCATTGATATATAGTTGTTTCTCTTCTTCATTTTGCGTCAATTCAAGTTGTGTAAGCAATCGTTGTAAATGTGTAAGCGGTGTTTTAATTTCATGAGATACATTTTGGACAAAATGTTGTCTCATTTGATCTACTTGTCCTAAATTTTGACGCATTGTATTGAAACGTGATTGCAGCGTTCCAATTTCATCATGACGTGTTTGTTTGATAGGCGTACTGAAATCACCTTTCATAATTCGAGTTGTTGCATTTTTTAATGCGGTCACTGGTTTAATAATAGAATATGTTGATGCAATGACTAGTGAAATTGAAATAATAAGTAAAAGTGTTATCAATACAGCTAAGAAAATTCTAAATTCGCTAAAAGTTTCCCCGATATCTGGACGCATAAAAACTGCTAATGCCCCATCATCTGTTTTAAATTGAATACCTACTGTATTATCCGTTTCATTATCGAAGAACCCTGTTACAAAAAATGCATAAGGTTTATTTTTAATACCGTGATAATCTTCACCGTTGAGCACTTTTTTGATTGCAGACTGACTTATAGTATTTTTACGAAAAGTTTCCCCATAAAAATGTTTGGTTCCATGTTCGTTGACAGTCATAATTTGATAATTCATTTGACCTAAATGTTTCAAATACGTATCTAAAGGTTTAGGTTTTTGTGTTCTTTCATATTCACGAGCTTCTTTAAGTGTGCGCATAATTTTTGCATCATTAGAAGCTTTCAAATGAAAGTGATAATAAATATTCGTAAAAAGAAAACTCATTAATGCACTAAACAAAATGACTGTAATTGCATATATAGCAATTCTCGAATATAATGTTTTAAACATTTTGGTCCACCCTATATCCTTGACCTCTTACAGTTTGAATAGATACTGATGATTTCAATTTAGATAAACGTTGACGTAATCTTTTAATATGAACATCAACAGTACGATCATCTCCTTCATAATCGAAGCCCCAAATTTTTTCAATAATATCATCTCGAGTGAAAATATGTTTAGGATTAGAGGCTAATAAAAATAACAACTGAAATTCTTTGTTTGGAAGATTCATCGTTTTTGAACCCACGGTAATTTCCATATAAGACTGATTTAATATTAAGTTGCCAAGTTGTAACTCGTTATCAGCATTAATTTGATATCGTCTTAAGACAGCTTTAATTCTAAATAATAATTCTTTAACCTCAAAAGGTTTAGTGACATAATCGTCAGTGCCACTTAGAAATGCACGTTCTTTATCACTTAATGCATCTCTAGCTGTCAACATTATGACAGGAATATGATAATCATCTTTCAAAGTCTGACAAAGCTCAAAACCATCCATTCCACTCATCATAATATCTACTATCGCAATATCAACATTTTTATTTTCAAGAAAATCTAGTGATGCTTCTCCACTTGTGAAAGTATGTGTTTGAATACTTTCTCTTTCTAAATGACTTGAAACATATTGCAATAACTTTTCATCATCGTCTACGATTAAGCAATTAATCATATGTTTACGCTCCTATACTTTTTAATAATTATACTACGATAAAGAAAATTATGAACAAAATCATACTTGTTCATATTGAGTTCATATTTTCTTCTTAAACTTAACATATAAAGAAACGGGAGAGGATATCAATGAATCTAGCTTGGAAAGAGATTAAATTTTATAAGTTCAGATTTATATTAATCATGTTCATTATTTTTCTAATGGCGATTATGGTTTTATTTATCAGTGGACTTGCTCAAGGCCTAGCACGAGAAAATATATCAATATTTGATCAAATTAAAGGTAATCAATTTGTTGTTCAAAAAATGAAAGAACCACAATTAGAAAAATCTATTCTATCACAAAGTAAACAAGACAATATTTCAAAAATTATTGATGAAAAACCTTTTAAAATGGCAGATAAAACTTTCAAAATCAATGGAAACGAAGAAAACGTGATGGCTATAAATAGCGTGAAAAATCATCAGCCAAATTTGAAATCTGGTCATTATCCTAAAAATGAAAATCAGATAGCAATAAATGAAAAACTAACTGCAGAAGGTCTTTATTTAGACGATAAAGTTAAAGTCAAAGGTGACGATACAACTTATAAAGTTGTAGGTATATTAAAAAACACGATGTATTCTCATAGTAACATTGTTATGATGGACCAATCTAAAATAGAACAAAGTAGTAATGTCGCAACATTTTATGTTACGAACCAATTATCTAAATCGGATAAAAATAAAATAAATCACATCAAAGGCGTTCAAACAGCTACTACAGACGATATAACAAGTAATATCGCAAGTTATAAAGCAGAGCAAACACCATTGAATATGATGATTATCAGTTTATACGTTATTACGGCAATTGTGTTAAGCGCATTCTTTTATGTAATGACAATACAAAAAACATCTGAAATTGGTATTTTAAAAGCAATTGGTATAACTACAAAGCATTTATTGACATCATTGATTTTACAAATTTCAATGATTACGTTTATAGGTGTAGCTATAGCAGAAGTAGTTATTTTGCTAATAAGTAAAATATTGCCAGTTTCAATGCCATTCCATATTGACATGCACAATATTATCATTGTTCTTGTCGTATTTATGATAGTTGGATTAATCGGTACATCATTATCATTTATTAAGTTAATTAAAATTGATCCTATTGAAGCTATTGGAGGTGGCCAATAATGGGTCTAGTTGTTAAAGACATAAGTAAAACATTTGGTGAAAAAAGCTCAAAAACAGAAGTGTTAAAAGATATTAATTTTGAAGTGAAAGATGGAGAATTCATCATTTTAAATGGCGCTTCAGGTTCAGGAAAAACAACGTTATTGACTATTTTAGGTGGTTTGCTATCTCAAACATCAGGTGATGTAGTATACGAAGGGAAATCCTTATTTGAACGACACACTAATAAAGCGCATTTAAGACTAAATGATATTGGTTTTATCTTCCAAGACTCTCATTTAGTTCCATACTTAAAAGTTTTAGACCAACTTACATTAGTAGGTAAAGAAGCTGGAATGTCTAGCAAAGAAGCCCAAGCAAGAGCTAAAGAATTATTAACAAAAATTGGATTAGAAGAGCAACTAAATAGCTACCCACATATGCTTTCAGGTGGACAACAACAACGTGTAGCGATTATGAGAGCACTTATGAATCATCCGAAAATTGTTTTAGCAGATGAACCAACAGCAAGTCTTGATGCTAGTCGTGCTCAAGAGGTTGTTGAAATGATCAGAAAACAAATAAAAGATAATCAAATGATAGGTATCATGATTACTCATGATGAAAGCTTGTTCAAATACGCTGATCGTATTATAGAATTGTACGATGGTAAGATAAAAAACAGTTAAAAGGGGAAGTAGGATAGAATAGATAGAATAAATAATACTTCACTCTAGAACCCCAACTTGCCTTGTCCGAGGAATTTCGTACTGAAATTCTTTGTGTTGGGTCCCCACCCCCAACTGTGGAATTGTTGTATATCTTACTATAAATTAAAGAAGCTTGCGACATGTTTGTGTCGCAAGCTTCTTTAAATATATTCAATTTTGCTAAGAGGGATTTATATGGCTTGTAGTATTGCAAGCCAAAACAACATAGCGAAATAAATAGTAAGTATTGTTTTATATTGATACATTAAACCCAAAAAGTCTATAATCATAGATTGTGCCAAAAAGTGGTATGGTGTACGACTTCCAATGCCATCGAAAGAAAGATGAGCTTTTTTAGCAAATTTAAGCGCTCTTAAAACATGAAATTGACTTGTTACACACAACATCTGACTTGAAGTAGGCATCATCGAATGAATGATAGATTTAGAGTATAAGAAATTGGTTCGTGTATTCGTGGATTGATTCTCCATAAATATATGATTTTCCGGAACGTTGTGAGCTATAAGGTATCTTTTCATCGCAAGTGCTTCTGAAATTGGTTCGTCAGGACCTTGGCCACCACTTACAATGATGATAGGTTTAGTCCGTTGTGAATGATAAACGGATAAAGCTTTATCAAGTCTTGCAGCAAGAAGCGTAGTCACTTCTTCAGAGAAAATTCCAGCTCCAAGCACCATAATTAACTTTACGTGTTTATAATATTGATGATTTTCAAAAGCTGTAGACCAAGATAGGTATCCAATAAATGAATAAATTGTACTAAATGCAATGGTAACGGCCCATAAAGCTAAGCTATTAATGATAATTAGGGGAATAGTACTTATATATAAACAACTCACAGCAAATAGCCCCATAGTATAAAAATGGTGACTAAGTTGTAAAATAAAAAAACGACCTGTTTGCAACTTGAAAATATAACGATATTTAATCAATAACAGTATCATTGCTACAATTACAATGATAAACATTTCATATGGTATTGATACAGTTACCATATGATAAGTCATCATAACAAAACCAATGATGGTATATAAGATAAAACTAAATAAATTAAGAGTAAACGATTGTTTCGTATATAATGAAACAATAAGTAATAATTTGATTAGAAAACATAAAAAAAGTAACATTGTTTTGATACCTCAGTAGTTATATTACTTATAAATTTAGCTTATGAAATTATAATTAGCAATGTTTATGAATATGGCAACTTTAATACATATTTATAGTTTAAATTTTAAGGTATTATTGCTATGATTTAAAAGGATTAAACATAATTTTTTTATATAAATCGTTTAGATTAATTAGGAGATAAAAATGGTAAGAAGAATAGAAGATCACATCTCATTTTTAGAAAAATTTATTAATGATGTTAATACATTAACAGCAAAGTTACTTAAAGACTTGCAAACTGAGTATGGCATATCAGCTGAGCAATCTCATGTGTTAAATATGCTAAGTATAGAGGCGTTAACTGTGGGGCAAATTACAGAGAAACAAAGTGTTAATAAAGCTGCTGTTAGTCGAAGAGTCAAAAAATTGCTCAATGCTGAATTAGTTAAATTAGAAAAACCACATTCCAATACTGACCAACGTCTTAAAATAATTAAATTATCTAATAAAGGAAAGAAATATATTAAAGAGAGAAAAGCGATTATGAGCCATATTGCTAGTGATATGACGAGTGACTTTGACAGTAAGGAAATTGAAAAAGTTAGACAGGTTTTAGAAATTATCGACTATCGTATACAATCTTATACTTCTAAACTTTGATAGAATCAGTGAAAGAGCCTATACAGTTAGAGACGAATAGGAATATAATAATATGAGTGGGGAAATAAGAAAATGAGACTAAATCTGTATGTTTTTGACTAGCGTTTATTTATATAATTTAGATAAGTCTGTAACTTTCTTTTAATGGAATTACAATGAAAACTACATGTAATGGAAATTGTATTTTATCATTGCTAAATGTAAAATATATCGAGTAGGTAATGTGCTTATGAAATGTAAATATAATCATAATGTAGTGAGATGAGTAGAGGTGATAAAATGAGTCAATGCCCAAATTGTGGTCATCAAGTGAAAGATGATACATCGCAATGTCCAAACTGTGGGCAACTATTAACTAAGAAGAAAAAAAGAAAGATTAAAGACCAATCATCTCAATCGAGTAATGAGAATTCTACCAATATACGTCTTCGTAAAATTGTTCCGATAGGTATTAGTGTATTTATCTTAATACTTATTATCGTGTTATTTTTCCTTTTAAGAAATTATAATTCGCCTAATGCACAAGCTAAGATATTAGTTAATGCAGTAGATAATAATGATGCACAAAAAGTTGCTACATTATTGAGTACTAAAAATAAAAAAGTAGACGATGTTGAAGCGCAACAATATATTAATTATGTAAAAAAAGAAGTAGGTATCAAGAAGTATATTCGAGATATCAATAATACTGTAGATAAATTGAATAAAAGTAATTCAAGCGTGGCATCTTATATACAAACGAAAAGTGGACAAGATGTACTTAAGATAAGTAAAAATGGTACAAAGTATTTAATTTTTGATAATATGAGTTTCACAGCTCCGACTAAAAAGCCAATTATTAAACCTAAAGTAGAAACTAAATATGAATTTAGAACAAGTAGTAAAAAGAAAACTGTCATTGCTGAAGCAAATAAAAATACACCTTTGGGTGAATTTATTCCTGGTACATATCATTTACCAGCTAAGAAAATTACAGAAAACGGTACATTTAATGGGCATTTAAATTTTGACTTTAGAGAAAGCCATTCTGAAACCGTAGATGTAGCTGAAGATTACGATCAAGCATTTATCAATATCAAATTTAAGGGTGCGAGTAAATTAAGTGATAAATCAGAAAAAGTTCAAATCAATGATCGTACATTCACTTACTCTCATTCTAAAGAATTTGGTCCTTATCCAAAAACAAAAGATATAACGATTTCTGCAACTGGTAAGGCAAAAGGTAAGACGTTTAGTTCTGAGACGAAAACAATTAGTGCAGACGATTTGAAAGATAATACGAAAGTTACATTGGAATTTGATAGTGATAAAATAAATAGCTATGTTGAGAAGAAAGAAAAAGAAGAAAATAGTTTGAAAAATAAATTAACTGAATTTTTTACTGGTTATGCAACGGCTATGAATTCAGCATTTAATATGAATGATTTTAACTTTATATCGAGTTATTTTAAAAAGAATTCGTCTATATACACATCAATGAAAAGTAATTTCCAAAATCGAACGAACGTGACTATGATATCTCCACAAGTGTTAAGTGTTCATCGAAGCGGACATACAGTAAGAACAACTATTCAACATATTGATTATATTGGGAATTATATAAATAAAGACTATGAATTAGAAATAGATAATGATGATAGTAATATGCAGTTGGTTAAAGAATTATAAAAACAAAATGGATTTTATCAAACATTCAAAATATTTTTGTTAAAGGGGGAGGAAGCTTGAAAAGGGTGTATCAGTCAGAAAATCAATCATTTCTTTTTATTGTTATATTAGGTTCATTAACAGCATTTGGACCATTGGCTATTGATATGTTTTTACCTGGACTACCTAATATTAGTCATGATTTTGATATTTCTGCATCTACAACTCAGCTTACTATCTCCTTTTTCATGATTGGATTGGCGTTAGGAAATTTTTTGGCTGGACCCATATCTGATATTACTGGCAGAAAAAAACCATTAATTTTCTCACTGATTATTTTTACTATTGCAAGTTTAGGTATTATATTCGTCACAAATATATGGATTATGATTATTTTACGATTTATTCAAGGATTAACTGGTGGTGCAGGTGCAGTCATCTCAAGAGCCATTGCTAGTGATATGTACTCAGGGAATGCGCTAACTAAATTTTTATCATTATTAATGCTCGTCAATGGTATTGCACCAATTATCGCACCTGCGCTTGGCGGTATCATTTTAAATTATGGGCCATGGCGAATTGTATTTGTAATACTAACAATGTTTGGGATTGTCATGTTAATAGGGACTTTATTTAAAGTTCCTGAGTCGCTTGAAAAGAGCCTAAGAGTAAATAGTAACATAGGTACAATGCTAATCAATTTCAAAGAACTTTTTAAAACACCCCGCTTTGTATTACCCATGTTGATACAAGGGGTGTCATTTGTATTGCTATTTACTTATATTTCTGCATCGCCTTTTATAGTTCAAACAATTTATGGTTTAACGCCATTAAACTTCAGTATTATGTTTGCTTTTATAGGCGTTACACTCATTATTTCAAGCCAATTAACCGGAAAACTTGTTGACTATATAGATAGATTACTGTTGCTAAGAATCATGTCTACTATACAAGTTATTGGTGTTATAATCGTATCACTAACGTTACTCAACCATTGGACTTTTTGGATACTTTCTTGTGGCTTTGTGGTTTTAGTGGCACCAGTTACAGGGATTGCAACGTTAGGATTTTCGATAGCAATGGATGAGAGTAAAGGGGCCAAAGGTAGTTCTTCAAGTTTGTTGGGATTGTTCCAAACTTTACTTGGTGGCATCATCTCTCCACTTGTTGGTATTAAGGGAGAGAGTAATGCGATACCTTATATAATCGTTATCGTTATTACAGCAATAATTCTTATGATTTTACAGTTGATTAATGTGAAGATATTTAAAAAAGCTAAAATTCATTGATAAAATTGAGTGATTTTTCAATGAGTTTTAGCTTTTTTATCGTTGTAATTTAATTGTATTTGCGAAAAGAACTTGAGCAACCTCTTGAGGAGATTCGAGGCATCCATTACGTAACCAATCGATAAATACACCTGCTTGACCACCAACTGAATAAATGATAAACATACGTTTATTATTTATTGAGGTTTCATATCTATCCATGACTTTTTCATAACATGTTTTAGTGGCGTTAATGTAATCTAATGCAATATCTTTATTAGGATATGTTACAAGCGTTGCTCTGTAGAACGCTTCTTTACGTTTAATATATTTGGCTATCAATAAGAAAAATTTATATAATTTTTTTTGATCTGTTTTGATATGATGAAAATCGTTATAGAAGGATTGTAGTAATGACATATATTTGTTTAAATGATAATTTTGAATCTTATCTAGTAATTGATATTTATCTTGAAAATGATCATAAAAAGTAGAGCGATTCACGCCACTATAAGCACATATCATTTTAATGGTTATTTCATCAAAAGGATAGTATTCTAAAAGTTCGATTAAACTTTTTATTATTTTATATTTCGCACGTTGTTTCATATATTCACCTAAATCAAAAAGAAAATTTAAATAAATAAACTCTAAACCAACACAATTATTAAAAATGTTGGTGTATTTTTTATTTACACATCTCTATAATAGATAAAGTGAATTTTAAAAGCAAATAGGAGGGTATATTCATGAAAAAAATGATATTAATCAATGTGATTACTATCATTGTCCTAGTTGTTATTGGTGTGTTAGGCTTTTGGTTCTGGCATAACACAACAAGTTATGTGACAACTGACAATGCAAAAGTTGATGGAGATCAAATAAAAATCTCAAGTCCTGCATCTGGACAAATTAAATCTCTTAATGTTAAGCAAGGAGACAAACTTGATAAAGATGATAAAGTAGCAGAAGTTTTAGCACAAGGCCAAGATGGGCAATCAAAAGATATGAACATCAAAATGCCACAAAAAGGTACGATTGTTAAAACAGATGGTATCGAAGGTTCTATGACTCAAGCAGGGAACCCAATTGCATATGCATATAATTTAGATGATCTATATATAACAGCTAATGTAGATGAAAAAGATATTTCTGACGTGGAAAAAGGCAACGATGTTGATGTAGATATCGACGGTCAAAAAGCATCAATCAAAGGTAAGGTTGAAGAAGTAGGCCAAGCGACTGCAGCTAGCTTTTCATTGATGCCTTCATCAAATAGCGACGGTAACTATACGAAAGTTTCTCAGGTAGTACCCGTAAAAATCTCTTTAGATTCTAATCCATCTAAAAATGTTGTCCCAGGTATGAACGCTGAAGTTAAAATTCATAAAAATTAAGGGGGTCATTTTATGACAGCGACCTTCATTATTATATATATTGTAGTAGCGCTCATACTCATTGGTCTTATTAATTTCTTTTTAATTAAGCGTAAAAGAAAAAATAAAGACAGAAGAGTGGAACAACGTTCGACAATAGATTCTAAGAGAGAAAGCAATCAATCTAAATTTAAAGCAAGCGATTTAGAACAAACAACTAAGTCAAATACTGATTCAACGCAATCAAATGATATTGAAGATGAAAAACGAAAAAATCACTTTGACTCAGAAATAGATAATGCATCTCAATCTATCAATACAGAAAGTAAAGAGGATAGAAACGCATTAAGTCATAAGAACCAAGAGGAAGATGACGCATCAAACGATGTGTTGAACCCTATCGATCCAAATTCTACTGAAGGTAGAGTGAATGAGAGAATTAAAAATCAAGAGTCTAACTTTATTTTTGGTAAAGGTATAACAAGAGGTAAAATTTTAGCGGCAATGTTATTTGGTATGTTTATCGCGATTCTAAACCAAACTCTATTAAATGTGGCATTGCCTAAAATAAATACAGAGTTTAATATTTCTGCCTCAACTGGTCAATGGTTAATGACTGGTTTTATGTTAGTGAACGGTATATTAATACCTATTAGTGCCTTTTTATTTAATAAATATTCTTATAGAAAATTGTTTATTATAGGTTTAGCACTATTTACGTTAGGTTCCTTAGTTTGTGCAATCTCATTTAATTTCCCAATTATGATGAGTGGACGTATATTACAAGCCATAGGCGCAGGTATATTGATGCCGTTAGGTTCTAACGTTATTGTTACCATTTTCCCACCTGAAAAACGCGGTGTGGCAATGGGGACAATGGGCATTGCAATGATATTAGCACCTGCAATCGGTCCAACACTTTCAGGTTATATTGTGCAAAATTATCATTGGAATGTGATGTTTTACGGCATGTTCTTTATAGGTATTATTGCTATCGTAATTGGTCTATTTTGGTTTAAGTTGTATCAAAGTACGACAAATCCGAAAGCAGATATCCCTGGAATTATTTATAGTACGATTGGATTTGGTTCTTTATTATATGGTTTCTCAGAAGCCGGTAATAAAGGATGGGGATCAACCGAGATTGTAACAATGTTTATTGTTGGTACGGTTTTCATTATCTTCTTTATTTTAAGAGAACTAAGAATGAAAGCGCCAATGTTGAACTTGGAAGTATTAAAATATCCAACTTATACACTTACAACTATTATCAATATGATTGTGATGATGAGTTTATACGGAGGAATGATTTTACTTCCATTATATTTACAAAATCTTAGAGGTTTTTCAGCATTAGACTCTGGATTATTACTATTGCCAGGTGCATTAGTCATGGGAGCATTAGGTCCGGTGGCAGGTAAATTGTTAGATACAATCGGTATTAAACCATTAGCAATATTTGGTATTGGCATTATGACGTATGCGACATGGGAATTAAGTAAATTAAACATGGATACAACATATCTTCATATTATGTGGATATATATTGTGCGTTCATTTGGTATGGCGTTTATAATGATGCCTATTATGACAGCAGGTATGAATGCTTTACCACCACGCTTAATTTCTCATGGTAATGCGTTTGTTAATACAATGAGACAATTAGCTGGTTCAATTGGTACAGCTATTTTGGTTACGGTTATGACGACACAACAAACAAATCATCTTTCTGCTTTTAGTGAAGAGTTAGATAAAACGAATCCCGTCATTCAAGACCATATGCGTGAACTTGCCCAACAGTATGGTGGTGAGTCAGCAGCAATGAAAGTATTACTCGAACATGTCAATAAACTTGCATCTGTAGAAGGTGTAAATGATGCATTTATTGTTGCTACAATTATTAGTGCGATTGCACTGATATTAAGCTTGTTCTTACAGGGCAAGAAAAAGGCTCAATTATCAGCTGAAAAAGCAAATGCTGAAGATTATCCTTCGCAACAAGATAAATAATTAAGAGATGTAAATAACCACCTACGACGTTAAGAGCGTCTAGGTGGTTATTTTTATAAAAAAACAAATTCTATATTATTTCAATAGAATTTGTCTTTTTCACTTATCCAGAAACTTTATGTCCCGGAATCATAAACAAAAGAGATGATTCTCGTATTAAAAGAACATTAAAATCATCTTTATTTAATACGTGGTAAACGATTACGGAAAAACAAACTTACAATCAATAACGCAATACTACATCCAATGAGTATCAGTGCATTGTGAATCGCATCTGCTTCAGTTAATACTTGTTCTGGTGATACTGTTAAATAATATTGTTTTAGAGATTCGGAAATTTTCTGAGCAATTGTATGTATGATATAACTGAAATACAATGTAATGACTAGCATAATAGCTAAAAGTAATATATTGACTACTTTAAGTGCTGTGCGATTAAAAATAATTGTAATTACGGTTACAAACAAACTAATAAGACATAGGACAAAGAAAATATTAAATATAATGATGAGATTATCGACAGACTGTTGTAATTGATCAATATTACCTAAATTTAAATTGCCGATTTGCGTAACGGTATCTTGAAAATTTCTTAATTGATGAAAATTTATAGTTTCATTTACAAATGAAATTTTAAATATAGGTTGTTTAAGCATGCTATAGCCAGTAATAGCAGTTAATACTAAAACGAAAACTTGAATAATGAGACTTACCCATGAACGTTTCTTTTTACCATATCTTTTTCCACGATGGATCTCTTGATGTTCAAATTGAGAGTTGAATTGTCTTTGGTTTTGTAATGTTTTAGACATTTAAATGCCTCCTTTATATGCAAATTTACTAAGTTTATCTTTTTGATTTTATGTCTGTTATAATTGGGTTTAATCTAGTATCCTTAGTATTGATTAAAAAATGTTTCTTTAAAATGACATACTTATCATTATATCTTTTTTTTGCAAAGGTATATAGATATTTAAACAAATTATTTCTTAAATTTAAAATTTTAATAGAGGTAGGTAGATTGATTAATGAAAAATAGAATGATGAATCGCGTGGTTAATAAATACATTCTTCACAATAGATCGATACTTTTTAGTAGTCATGATGAAGTTAAAAAATTTTTAGAAAAGAGAAGTATCGAAAATAGTAAAAAACATCAGCAACCTGCGACACTTAATGTAAAGTCAAATTTAGATAAACTTACTCTTAATGATATGCAAGTGTTTAGATTTAATTTTAGACATGAGAAGAATCAAAAGATACTCTATCTGCATGGTGGATATAATACTTTGCAACCTTCTCCATTTCATTGGAGACTTTTGGATAAACTAACTTTAAATACATTGCATGAGGTCGTTTTACCTATCTATCCCAAGTCACCGGATTATCACTACTTAGAAACGTTCAAAGCGATTCGTGACGTTTATAATCAATTAGTTGAAGAAGTTGGTGCGGACAACATTGTTATGATGGGGGATGGTTCTGGTGGGGGACTAGCATTAAGTTTTGTTCAATCACTTATCAATGATAATCAAGAAGTGCCTAGAAAGTTATTTTTACTTTCACCACTTTTAGATGCCACTTTAACTAATCCTAATATTACGCAAACGTTGGAAGAAAATGATATCTTAGTTAGTCGATTTGGTGTTCATCAACTCATGAAATCTTGGGCAAATGATTTACCTTTATCAGACGCGCGTATATCACCATTGTATGGTACTCTAAAAGGGTTGCCACCTATATATATGTATGGAGGTGGCAGAGAAATATTAAGCCCAGACATGCATGCATTTACTCATGCTCTAGAGGAATGTGGGAACGATGTTGAGTTTAAAGAGTATCCTAAAATGGTGCATGATTTTCCTATCTATCCCATACGCCAATCCCACAAGGTGTTAAAACACATCACTAAATCAATTTTAGAGTAGGAATTGAATAGATTGCTAACTGAATTTTAAAAGTGATATGAATGTTGTTCTAAAAGGAAGGATGAAGTCAATTACCAATGCTATGCTTATCAACTAGTGATGAATGAGATAATCATTTTGTTTAAACAATAGTATTTATTAAAGGAAAGTTTGTATTTTGCTGATGATATCATATTTGCCTTTATTTACATAGTAAGTTGATAGAAATGATTCGAAGTCCTTTGACTGATTTATTTGGTGAATAATATCTTCTTGTAAAGAGAATTGTTTACTTTGAATTTGTTTTTGATAGTCATGACAGTGATCTAGTAAGACATTCTCATGGCTAGTGTCGATGAGTAATAAAAGGTAATCAATTGCTTCTTTTTGGCCTAGAATATAGCTCATTTTCATAGCACGCTTCATCAATTGAGGTGCTGGGCCGTTCATAAACAAATATTGTTGTTCATTTAATTCTGACAATTCGTATTTTACAGTGTCTTTTAAATTCATGAGCTCTATTACTAATTTTTCTCTTATAGACATTATTATTCTCCTTTATATGGTATTCCAATTGAGTGGCCTAATTGTGGTGGCCATTCAATTTTTTCTTGCTTATGAGCATAATCTTGTATAGCATTCAGATAATGTTTTGGAAATGGTGCAACACGACGTTGTGTCCTATCTATTCCTAACATCATAACCTCATTGGTTGCAACAACTTCTTGATTATCAATTAACATTCTCAGAAAGAAATGAGTTCGTTTGTCATCGTAATTATAAAGGAATAACTCTATATTGAATTCTTGACCAAGTGTTAATTCATGTAAAAAAGTAGTATGTGTTTCAACAGTAAAAACTGTATACTGTAGACGGTCTCTCTCTGGTAATGATAAACCATGAACCTCATTGAATTTATTAATGACTTCGCTAAAAATAATATTATAATATGCGTCATGCATATGATTATTATCATCTATAGCATCTTCTGTCACAGTTCGGGTTACGGTAAATGTCTTGTTCATTTATTTAACCTCCTTAGTTATAACACTATACTAACCGAAAAGAGCACATACATGTAACATAATTCATGATAAAATGTAATTTATAAAGTATGAGGGGGTAAGAAAGATGACGGTGACCGTTAGATTTCAATCTTTATCGCAACCTCTTACATTAGTTTCAAATGTGAAAGAGATTCCTAAAGATGCAACGATTATATGGTATGATTTTGAAAATGCCACTGATGAAGAAAATGAATATTTAAAAAATCATTTTGATTTCAATTACTTAGAAATAGATGATGCTATCAATGGTGACCCACGAGTTAAATATAAAGAATATAACGCGTATCAATATATGATATTTCATAGTATTATTAATGATGATTACTCACCAATCTCACTAAGTGTATTTTTAGAAGGTAATGTTTTAGTGACATACCATCACAAACATTTCCCATCATTAAAGCGTGTAGCTCAATACAATACAGAAAATCATGATAGTGAATTAGATTGTGCAGATATCGTCATTCATATTCTGGATTGTATGGTGGATAAATATTTTAACTTTGTTTATGGTATTGAAGATAAAGTGTATAATTTTGAAGCTAAGCATGTCGATGACCGCTATAGTAAGAGCGTTATGGAAAATGTTTTTCAATTACGTTCGGATTTAATTAAAATTAAACGCGTATTATTTCCGATGCAAGAAGTTGTAGATACAATGAAACAAGAAGGAAATATAATTAAAGATGCCAAACATAGAATGTATATTCAACATATTGATGATCATCTTATTAAACAAAGAAGTGTTATTCGGACTTCTCAAGAAATGACGAATGAGATTCGTGAAAATTATGAATCATTCACGTCATTTAGGATGAACAGTATAATGCAGATACTTACGCTTGTATCTGTTATATTCTCACCACTCACTTTTATTGCTGGTGTATATGGAATGAACTTTGAATTTATGCCTGAGTTGAAATGGCATTATGCTTATTTCGTGTGCTTAACTCTAATGCTAATTATAACAATAATATTAATCATATTCTTTAAAAAGAAAAAATGGTTTTAAAACTATATATATATAAATAATTTAACAAAGGTAGGGTGTTTTAATGAGTGACTCACAAAGAGAACAGAGGAAAAATGAACATGTAGAAATCGCAATGTCACAGAAAGATGCGCTGGTTTCAGATTTTGATAAAGTGAGATTTGTTCATCATTCCATCCCCAGTATTGATGTTAGTCAGGTCGATATGACAAGTCATACAACGAAATTCGATTTGGCATACCCAATCTATATAAATGCAATGACTGGTGGAAGTGATTGGACAAAACAAATTAATGAAAAATTAGCAATTGTTGCTAGAGAAACTGGAATTGCAATGGCGGTGGGATCAACACATGCAGCTTTGCGAAATCCTAATATGATTGAAACATTTAGCATTGTGCGTAAAACAAATCCCAAAGGAACCATTTTCAGCAATGTGGGTGCCGATGTACCAGTGGATAAAGCTCTACAAGCGGTTGAATTATTAGACGCTCAAGCGCTACAAATTCATGTGAACTCTCCTCAAGAATTAGTCATGCCAGAAGGGAACCGTGAATTTGCTTCATGGATGTCAAATATTGAATCTATTGTTAAACGCGTTGATATTCCAGTTATTATTAAAGAAGTTGGTTTCGGAATGAGTAAAGAAACGTTACAAGCGTTGCATGATATTGGTGTTAACTATGTTGATGTCAGTGGACGCGGTGGGACTAATTTTGTTGATATTGAAAATGAAAGACGTTCGAAGAAAGATATGAATTATTTATCTCAGTGGGGACAATCTACCGTAGAATCCTTACTTGAGAGTACTGAATTTCAAGATCGATTAAATATTTTTGCTAGCGGTGGCTTACGAACGCCACTCGATGCTGTGAAATGTTTAGCATTAGGTGCAAAAGCAATAGGGATGTCTCGCCCGTTCTTAAATCAAGTAGAACAATCAGGTATTACAAATACCATCGACTATGTAGAGTCTTTTATTCAACATATGAAAAAAATTATGACGATGTTAGATGCGCCGAACATTGAGTGTTTACGACAAGCAGATATCGTAATGAGTCCGGAGTTGATATCATGGATCAATCAACGTGGTCTTCATTTAAATAGAAAATAAAAAATGAAATAGTATATTGTAATAATTTCAACATACAAATAAAACGATAATTCCCAAGTGAGATTTATAGGAATTATCGTTTTTTATATAGTTATGCCGAAATGTAATGGGTTTTTATTATAAAGCGTGTACTTATAATAAAAAAGGTGAATGGTTTAACTGAAAAGTTGAATAAAACTCATAACAATAATTACACCGATTAAGTCGATGAGGAAAGCACCAACAATAGGAACTACTAGATATGCTTTAGGAGAGTTGCCAAACTTTTTAGTGATAACATCTAAATTAGCCATCGCATTTGGTGTTGCGCCCAAACCATGACCAATAAATCCTCCTACCATAACAGCAGCGTCGTAATCTTTGCCGAGTCCTTTAAATAATATGAAAATCGAGAACAGTACCATAAATACGACTTGTACAAGAACAATTATGATTAGTGGGATAGCTAAAGAATATATTTGAGTTAGTTGGATACTCATTAAAGCTAATGATAAAAAGATGCCTAATGAAATATCACCTATTTGTTCGCTCATTTTTAAATCAACGATATCCCAACCAATAAAGTCTGTAGCATTTCTAATAATTACTGCTACAAACATTGAACCAACATACATTGGAATATTAACTCCGGTTAAATCGGTAAAAGTATTGCCAATATATGTTCCTAATGCCATGCAAAATACGAGTATAGAAAATTGTATAAAAAAGACTTGAATAGGTTTATATTTTGTATGTAATGATTGATTGTATTCAACGATACCATAATTTTTAAATGAATCGTCACGATGCTCTGGCTTAAGATCATAGCGTTTTATTAAATATTTAACGATGGGACCACCAATGAGTCCACCGAATACAAGGCCTAGTGTAGCGGCAGCTAAAGCAGCTGCAACTGCTGAATCTACACCCATATCTTGTAAGGTTTTACCATAAGCTGCAGCATTACCGTGACCACCCTCCATTGACATTGAACCTGCTGTAAGACCTAATAAAGGTTTAATGTTTAAGAGTTTAGCGAGTGATACACCAATAATATTCTGACAAATAGCCATAATTCCACAAAAAGTGAAATAAATCAACATGACTTTTCCACCAATTTTGAATAGTTTTAATGATGCGCCCAGTCCAATTGTAGTAAAGAAAGCGAGCATAAAGAAATTCTGAATGAACGCCGAGTCAAGTTTTATTTTAACGATATTAAATGAATCTAATATAGCCACTAATATTGCAAATAAAAGACCACCAATGACAGGTGCCGGAATACAGATTCGCCTTAAAATAGAAACATGGTTGATTATTGTTTGACCAATTAAATATAAAACACATGCCAAACATAATGTGGTAATTGCATCAAATTCTATCATTTAAAAGCCCCCTTTGTATGAAACCCTATATAACTAGTTATATATTAGAGTAATTCAATGTAAACCTTATAAAGTCCCATAATACACATTATACATACACAAATGAAATAAATCCAGTTTGTCAAATAATGATATAAGTAAATTATAATTATTAATTTTTATAATTTATCAATAAAAGATGAAGAAATTTGTATAAAGACGTGTGTATTAATAAATTAGACACAGTACCTTGCAATGTATAGTAGTAGATGCTATAGTTATTTTGAATCACTACTGTGTATAGTTTAATACTGTTTATACGATTGAGGAGGTAGGTATATGAATGCACAGTTTAAGAAAGGTGCTTTAGAATTAATCGTTCTGCTTATTATTAAAAAAGAAGATCAGTATGGTTATTCACTTGTACAAAATATCTCGAGATACATGACCATAGCTGAAGGTACAGTTTATCCTCTACTAAGGCGTTTGGTTAAAAGTGGGGAACTGAGTACGTATTATCAACCTTCAACTGAAGGACCGTCTAGAAAGTACTATCAATTAACTCAACAGGGGGCTGCGAGGGTTGATCAATTGGAAGAGGAATGGAAATTGTTTACGGAAGCTGTAGAACATTTCATTGAGGAGAGTGAGAATGAATGAATAAAAATGATTATTTAAAAGAACTTAAAAGGCATTTGAAACATATGAATAAAGAAGAAAAAGAAGATATTTTGAATGAGTACGATACGCACTTTTATAGCGGACAGCAAGAGGGAAAGTCTGAATCAGAAGTATGTGAAGAGTTAGGTAATCCAAAAGTAATAGGTAAGGAACTTACAGCTACTTTTAGTGTAGAAAATGCACATCAAAAAGTGTCCTTAATGAATATTTCATCCGCAATTGTAGCAGTAATGGGGCTAAGTTTGCTTAACTTTTTTATTGTTATAATACCAGCTTTTTTAAGCATTCTGCTCGTATTAACCTTCATCATTTTTACTCTAGCTTCACTAGTTGCACCATTGATGTTGCTCATTAAAGGAATTATGGATGGTTTTCATTCCATTATCCTATATGACATATTTATGACTGGTTTAATGTTTGGTGTTGGACTTGTACTTGCAGTAGTGACTTACTACCTCATTAAGTGGCTATTTTACTTAACTATGAAATATTTAAAATGGAATATCTCTATTGTCAAAGGAAGTGTACAATCATGAAAAAAATTGCAGCGATAATATTATTAATAGGCTTGTCACTAATTATTATTTGTAGCGTGGGAGTATATGCACAAAATAAAAAATTGAGTAAAGACAAGCAATATAATGATCAAACAACAAATTTAATGAAAAACTATGATGATAATACTGTGAAAAGTATTTATGTTGATGGAAAAGTAAGCGATATAACTGTGAAAAAAGGTGAACATTTTTCGGTTAAGTCCAAAGGGAATGACAAAAATTTAAACGTCACTAGCAAGGTGAACAATCAACATTGGGTAATTACAGAGCGTCAAACAAGGCCGCATATTAATTTTAGAATACAAGGTCATGTTAGTAATCATATTACGATTACAGTACCTAAATATATTAAAAACATAGATATTAAAACTAATGATGGGGATTTAAATGTTGTTGGAGTAAATAGTGACACAGGAAGATTTGATACTGAATCTGGAGACATTAAAGTTCAAAACGGACGATATAAAAAGGTGACGCTTCATAATGAGGATGGAGATATTCATACGAAAGATATTCATTTTAATCATGCTGATATTCAAAATGACAATGGGGATATTCAAATGAAACAATTGCCCCCTGATATTCCTTTACGTATTAAAAATGAAGAAGGGGATATAAACTTGAATTATAAAAAAGAACTTCATCACACCCAAATCATCACTCGTAATGAAGAAGGGCAAACAGACATCGATCATCGTGTGTTAAATAATAGTAAAGTTAACAATGGGAATAATAAAGTGAAATTAATTAATGAAAATGGAGATATTACAGTGAAATAAAGGCATTTTTCTAACATTAGCTCAAAAATTGAGGAAAGAGGTATTTTCAATAAACAATGAATGGTGTATTTTAAAATGCACTTTTCTGCAGATTTTAATTTGAATAAATTTAGAAAAAGGAAGTAGGACAAATAATAATATCCTGCTCCCTTTTTTATTTCCATGTATCGTCGGGATTTTGAAAATCTGATTTGCGCATTCTAGAGACATATGGATTGCCTTTAACAGTGAAACGTAGTGGTTTATTTGTCCATTCTCCTTTATTAGGAATACCGATACGACCACTTTCTACAATAGTTTTTGGATATTTGCGATGATTGGTATCTATAGATAATTTACAGTCATTTAAGGTTGAGCCATCAATTGACCGTGGAATATTGAAAGCTTTAGTCCACTTTCCTGGACCATTAGTGAGCTCGTATCCAGATTTTCCACGATTGACGTTCATAGCGCCGATACCTTCATCTGGTTCAATAGCACGAATAAGTACACCTTCTGGAATGCCCTCAGTCCGTGTAACAAAATTGATTAATAAATGCGTATGCATCACATGTGCATATATTGTGCCACCTTTTTTATATAAAGATGTCACTTTTGGCGTTATTTTGCCACCAAAACCATGTGCCGCTTTATCTTGTATACCTAAATAAGCTTCAGTTTCTACAATATATCCAGTATATGTTTGATAGTCATCTTGGTATATAATTTTAACACCTAATAAAGCTTTTGCAGTTTGGGTTGTCTGCTGATTTATAAAGTCCAAATATATCATCTCTCTTTTTTATTAAAAGAATTTACTTAAAAAATGTAAATTAAAATATTATATTTTATATTACTATTTTTATTTAAAATACTTTTTGTTATACTTTCAATATGAGTTTTAATAGAAATAAACTCTTTTTAATGTAACAAATAATGTGTTGATTTAAAACACTTGTTTTAATGACAAAATGAAAAGGAGTATATCTAATGAGAGAAAAAGTTAGATTTACACAAGCTTTTAAATTATTTTGGACTAACTATTTTAATTTTAAAGGGCGCTCTCGTAGAAGTGAGTATTGGTTTGCTATGTTATGGCATTAAATTTTATGATTCCTACAATTATTGGTTACGCTTTTGGAATTATCTCTTTAATATTAAGTGAAACTTTTAAAAGTTATGGATTTATCTTGTTGGGGGTAGGAATTTTAATCTTTTCTGTGATTTATATTTTGATTTATAGTTTAGTTACATTAATACCTAATGTTGCGATATTATCAAGAAGATTCCATGATCGCTCAATGACAATAACTCTCCCGATTATTTTTTATGTTTACACTGTCATTTTATCTGGTTTTAATTATATACCAGATATAGATAATTCACCGGTATTAATATTTATGGGAATTATCTGCTTAATCTACTGGATTGGGTCGATATTAATATTAGTATTGACTTGCTTAGATAGTAAAACAGAGTCTAATAAATATGGACCAAGTCCAAAGTACAATCGTAACGAGACAAATTTCCATGGTGATAATGCTAATCCAGTTGATAAATAAAATTTAAACAATAATATAGCCCGAGACAATCATGATTGTCTCGGGTACTTTAATTGTATTGATAGTTTTTGATTGAATTGAAAATGTTCATGTATTCAGCGTAAGCATTATCAAGTAGTTATTAATCCTTGTATGCCTTTATATGTATTTTAGCGCTTTTGTTGTCGTTCCTCTGATAACAAAAGCTCAAGTTAAGCTTTAATTATCAAGTTTAGTTATTTTTGTGATACCTATTTTGTTCTTCATGCTATATGATGATAGAAAAATACATGTTTACAGCAAACCAGAATTTATTAAACGTCATTAAGTCAATAAAAAAACAACGAGTTTAGCTTAAGATTAATTTCGCTATATATATTTGCTGATTCATATCACTGTGGAACTTCTTATGCATCGACGTCCTATTGCATCAATGCTGATATGTTTATTCACTACAACTTTAATCATGGTATCGTTGATTAAAATTAAACCTCTTAAAAAGGATAACAACTTAAATCAAATATGATAATTCAGGATATTGACGACCTAATAAATCATGTAGTTCACAATATTTATGGTAAAGTGGTTCATATGCTTGAACTTTTTGGAATTCAGGTTCTTGTATATAAGCTATAGGTTGCTTCATAGATAATGCCGCCTCTTTTAATGTACTATATGCGTTACCAACAGTTGCACCTAACATCGCTGCACCAAGAGCTGAAGCATTAGATGAATCTAAGACGACAACCTTTTTATTTAAGACATTTGTATAAATTTCAACGAGTAATTTACTCTTTTGTGGGATACCGCCAGATGCATATACTGTATGAACAGGAATATGATTATCTTCAAATTGTTTCATAATTAATTTTGTTCCAAATGCTGTAGCTTCAATATATGCTCGATGAATCATTTCATATGGTGTTTGAAGTGTAAGACCAAAGATACTTCCAGTTAGATGACTATTACTAAGTATACTACGATTTCCATTCAACCAATCTAAAACAACAACATGTTGTTCTTCTATTTTAATATGACTTGCTAATTCCTCTAAATAGTTAAGTACAGGCATATGATGTTCATTTGCTTGATCCACAATATGTTTAGGTGCTTGGTTCTTTGAGTATTCGAACAAATCACCGACAGCTGGTTGACCAGCTTCATAGGCATATAATCCAGGTATAATAGCATTTTTAACTGAGCCAGTTATAGAAGAAATGGGTACTTGCTTTGAATCTAACATGAGATGACAAGTACTTGTACCAATGACTGCAGTGAATTCTCCAGCTTCTATTGCCCCAACACCTAAGACGCCAGAATGTGCATCTATGATAAAAGGTGAAACCTGGATATCTTGAGAAAGACCCCATATCTGTTGATAGTCTTTACATAAACGACCTGCACTTTCTCCAATTGATATGATTGGCGCTTCACATTTTTCTTTGACGATTTTAGGTAAATCAGAATCCACGCTATGGAAGAACTCGTAATTAAATCCTGCATCATTGTCCCAAAAACCTTTAAAGCCAATACCACAATTTGATCGTACATTTGAATTTGTTAGTATACTAGTAATGTAATCTCCAGCTTCCATTATATACCGTGCTCTTCTAAGAATTTCTGGTGCTTCATGTTTAACTTCCATGATTTTCGGTATCATCCATTCGCTATTTACGCTTGAGCCATAATAATCTAACCAATTTTTATTCTTACTCATCTGAATCATATGGTTTGCCTCATCTTGAGCTCCATGATGTTTCCATAATTTTACGTACGCGTGTGGATTTGTCTTTAAATCTTCATGACGATGAAGCGGTTCAAATTGTTCATCGAGAAAGATAATTGTACTGCTTGTAAAGTCGACTCCAATACCAACCACATCGTTTTTATTAACTTTACTATCCTCTAATACATATTGAACACCTTGTTCAAGAATTTGTAAATAGTCGTCAGCATTTTGTAAGAAGTAGTTTTCAGGTAACGGTTTATCATATAATGAGTTCATATAAGTTCCGTTCGCATAGTCTTCCTCATATCTTGATATGATATGTCCGTTGGATGTGTCAGCTAATATCACCCTTCCAGAAGCGGTTCCAAAATCAATTCCTATACTATAACTCATGTGTATGCCTCCTATATATAGCGTAATTGTAATAAATCATATTGTTCTGAGTCGACGATTTGATGTTCAAGTATAGTTTACATGAATGTAAGTGTTTACAAAAATAATAATTATATTTTCGAATCATCTGACATACAATTTATTTACGTTAATTGCCGAAATCTATGGAATATTACAAGAAAAAGTGTAACAATATGTAAGTGAAACACTGTTGATAAAAGTTGAATTTAAAAAGTCTTATATTGCTATTTTAAAGTATAAAGTGTTTGATTTGTTTAGCCAAAAAGCTACCCCTTTTATGGCGAACGTCTTAAAAAATCAGGGAATTGAAAGTAATGTAAGACTTTGAACGTTCTTCTATGTAAAAATTTGTCCAATTAAAAGCAGATGTTCTTATATCATTATTAACTTTTAAATCAATCGCTAGGCTGGCGATTATAAATACAAATCAAATTGATATAAGTAAGTAATTATAAACACTGTTAACTAAGGTGATGAGGGGAATTAGGACAGGTGAGATAGAGGCCTTTAGTCATTGAAATATAGTTAGAAGGGCGTTAATTTTACAAGGTTGAAAGGGAGATTATGTAATGATATCTAAAGTTGAACATCAAAGACACGGTTTAGATTTAATTAAAATTGATAATGACGATACGAAAATTGTATTTACAAACTATGGTGCAAGAATTGTTTCTTGGAAATACCATGATAACAATATCGTTTTGGGGAATGTAGTAGAAGCAGATGAATTTTATTTTGAAGAACCTTTTAATTTTGGTGCTACGATAGGTCGCTATGCAGGTAGAATTGAAAATGCATCATTTAAATTAGATGATGATACTTTTCAATTAGAATCAAATGATGGTCAACATCATTTGCATGGGGGCAGTCATGGATTAAATAGACGTATTTTTGATTATGAAATAGTTGATGATATTGGACAAGTAAAGATTATATTCACAACAACGATTAAAGAAGAAGAGGACAATTATCCTGGAAATATGATGGTAAAGGTTATTCACACTTATGATGCCAATCATCGATGGTCCGTACAATATGAGGCAAAATCAACAAAAAAAACAGTATTTAATCCTTCAAATCATGTTTATTTTAATTTGAATCGTGATAACAATGTTGTGTATAACCACTGTATTAATAGTTCAGAATTAAAAATGTATATGTTAAATGATAAACATATTGTTAAAGAGGAGCAATCTCTTGATTTACATCGATTATTGGATACAAATAAAGTCTATTTAAAAGATATTTTTGAAAGTGACAATGAAACTTTGCAACAACAAATTAATCATTATAATGGCATTGATCATCCTTTCGAATTTGGTGGAAATGAGCTTACCATTGATAATTCTGAATTTGAACTTAATATTAAGACTGATATGCCTCACTTTGTAATGTTTACGTTTAATGATCCACAAGTTTGGAACAATGATTTTAATATTTATAAGGCGCATTCTGGATTTTCCATCGAAACTCAATATATGCCTAATGATATAAATATGTACGGCGCCAAAGCTCAGTCTATTTTAGAGGCAGATACATTATTTACATCTAAAACAAGTTTTCAAATTCATGAAAAGTAGTATTTTTATGATGATTATCATCATTCATTGCAATACATATGAGAGTCTGAGCTTAAAAGTTTCAGACTCTTTTTAAACTACTTATCGTCAGAATTAATGAATTTTCTATTTTCGGCACGCGTTTTCATTTTTTGTAGTTTTTCCTTTCGATCAGGTGAAAGATAAGGATTTCGAAGAGCATGATAAATTAATCTTAAATTATCACGCTCATTATAGAATAGATGATTTAAGTCTTTCACAGATAGACGTGTGTTTGATTCTGCCTTTTTAATGAGTTTTAAATTATCACTCTGATGTACATATCCTTCTTTTATAACTCTAAAATAAAATCCAGTTTTACCAGATTGCGACATTTTTTGAACTAAATTAGGTATTGCATATTTAGCTTGAATTTTCCAACAAGGTTCTCGTATATCTGATACTTCTATGATTGTATCGCCTAGTTGATACTGATTACCAAAATAAACATCGGTTTCATCTAGATGTTCAACTGTCAAATTCTCACCAAACATTGCATATTCAGGTAATTGATGTAAGTCATCTTTAAATAATTGATAATTAGATTTACTAAAACAACATATCGCTTTATGTATACCACCATGTTTATGATAGGCTTGTTCATCGTCCACGAACCCAAGTCGATTGAGCCACATTTGACCTTTAAAAGGAATTTTGTTTAACGCTGATTGCATTGGTTTATAGTTACCATAAGACAATGTTTCTATTTTGCCAATAGATATGGCATTCACTTTAATCATGTATATCACGACCTTTTAATTTATAAGCTATTATCAAGTGTTGATACAAATAGTTTAACAATAAAATGAAATGATTAATATGAAATCAAAAATGAGGTATGTTAAAAAATTGAATCTCATGTAGAATATAATTAGATACTTTTATGAAGAGGAGAGCAACGACCCATGAAAGATGCAAAAGAGCTAAAATTGATGACCTTAGAAGATGTACTTGGTCAAATTGAAAATGGTATGACACTAGGAATAGGAACAGGGAGCACAATTGAATTATTAATTCCCCAAATTGCTGAATTAATTCAGCAAAAGAATTATACAATTACCGGCGTCTGCACTTCTAATAAAACAGCATTTTTAGCTAAAGAATTAGCTATGAATATAGTTGATGTAAATGATGTTGAGAAAATCGACTTAGCAATAGATGGCGCTGATGAAGTAGACAGTGCGCTTAACCTTATTAAAGGCGGTGGTGGAGCCTTATTTAGGGAAAAGGTCATAGATGAAATGGCTGACCGATTTGTCGTTGTTGTAGATGAAAGTAAACTCGTCAACTATTTAGGAGAAACATTTGCATTACCAGTTGAAGTCGATAAATTTAATTGGTACCAAGTTGCCAAAAAAATTGAGTGTACTTATGATATTCATGTAAACAGAAGAATTAATGAAGATGTACCTTTTATTACCGACAATGGTAATTACATATTAGATTGTTCATTGCAAAATCGAATTTCTGCTTATGAGCTACACGAATTTTTAATTCATTTAACTGGTGTTCTTGAAACAGGATATTTCCTCAATATTGTCGATCAAGTAATAGTAGGAACACAAGAAGGCGTAAAAATATTAAATAAAGAGACTTAGCCATTATATTAAGCTGAAAAAATTAATCTGAGATAGAGCATTTGTGTTAAAGTGATTTTCTTACATAAACAATACATATTAGAGTTGTAAAGACATGAATGACATACAATCTTATCATAGTCATTGAGTTCTCCAATTTGTAATAAAGTTAGTTCAATAAATGATTTGTACTGAACTCCGAAAATGAAAATTGTATGCTGATTTATGTTTTCTATATTATTGAGTGAGGTAAACATTTCTATTTTGTTTAAACTCAATTTGTTATAAACGTTAATATCAATTTATCTAATTGATGTAAGACATCAACTAATTTTTTAAGAAAAAGTTTATTGGTGTTTTAGTAATAATTTTTGAAAAAATAGTTTGGTCTTTAGCTGGGGTAAAAGGAGGTTTTATTTTGAAAGTTTTTTTATATTTCATTTACTTTTTCGTTGCGTTTTTTGTTGTGGATTCTCTAATTAGTTTGGCATTTCCAATTGAATTTGATGTGTATACAAATTTAATTACTGCATTCTTTTTTGCAGTTTTTATGACACCATTATTTTTTGTATTAAAACAAGACAAAAACAAAAAATAAAATAAACATATATAGTGGAACAATTGACAGATACTGAGAAGAATATTAAGCGTAAAAATGTTATGGTGTTTAAATATTACGATTAATAAAGTAATATGGATGAATTTAATATCCTGCTAATGCAAACCCTAGTAAGTAGATTAAGATTCTAAATGCAAAAGCAGTTATCATCTTAATAGTTCTAATGAAACACAATAAATTATCTTTAATCAATATAGCGAATGTATATTGATTGTTATTTAGATTGATAGATATGAAAAAGCCAGTCCAATGATTAAGGTGTCGACCGTAATCATTAGACTGGCTTATTTATGCATTTTAATACTAAAATCAAACTTTTAGAGTGCGAATCATTAATACAAAATCTATTTTAAAGTATCAATTATTACTGTGATTTATCTGTGTCGGCTTTATGATCTTCAACTTCGTGAATTTCATCTTTAACATCGTTGACAACTGATGAGTGTCTATCTTCGGTATAAGTTGAATGATCTCTAAGCTTATCATTGTGATTTGTATCCGTTTCTTTATTAACTGAAGAGGCGTCTTCTTTATAATCAGAAGTAGCAATCGCATCGTCACTCTTATTAGGTTTCTTTGATTGATATTTGTCATTATCAATTTCTTGTTGCTTTGTTTCATCTTTAGATGATACATCATGATCTGAAGTTGAAGAGGCGTCTTCTTGACTTGGTTCTTCATCTTGAATATGAGATAAATAATTATTAGGATCAACTTCGTCTAAACTTTGTTTCGTCGTTTTATAAACAATAGCACGAATGATGAGACTAAGAATAATAAATGAAACACCCACAATTGTTGTAGAAAGTGCAATGACTTTCATTGAGAAAAGGTCGCCTGTTTCTTCACTAAATAAAAAGACGAGAGCAAAAGTCATGGATGCGTGAAAGGCAGTTGCAATATAAATTGTACGACCATTAGTAGCTCTAATTAATTCACCAATAATCATTGAAAACATGAATGTATATAAGAAATGGTATCCGGCGTATTCTACACCATATGTCGTATTAGCTGTAAATACTGAATAAATAAGACCAACAACAATACTCGCAAAAAATGTATTCATTCTTGTTTCAAGAATATTTTGTAAGTAAGAACGGAAACCAAACTCCACTACAAAAGCCATTAAAATATGACCAATTAGTATAGTTAGTAATGATACTGATAAATCTGAAGTTTGTAATAGGATGAAACTATCAGCATAAGTATTAAAGCTAAACAAGCCGATCATTAAAATGATAAGTGGTAGAATGAGTGCTAAAAGTAGACGCTCAATCACCTTTAAACTGATAGAAAATTTCAATCCTGCTAATTGTTCTTTTCTGTGTTTAAATATTAATATGCACACAATTGCAGCTATGAAAGGAGCTAAATCTTTAATGCTAAAGACAAAACGTTTCACTCCGATAGTCGCTTGAAAATCTCTGAGTATCACGGACAATGTCATTGTAATAACGAAAAATACAAAGACCATCATAGCCCATTGGAACCCAGAAAATCTAGAGTTTTTCATTGTATGTAACCTCCATTAGGTAACAAGCTTAAATTGATTTATTTACAATTATACATCTTACAAGCATATGTTTAAATTGTCTATTTTAATTATAATCAAAATGTAATAGTCTTGAATCATTTTGTTAGCTAATCGTAAATAATTTTATCATTATATGGGTATGTTAAAAGAGCAAGCATTGATAAAGAAAAATTCAATAGTTATACTTTAATTAACTTAACTGATAAAAATTCAAGGGGGATATATCATGTATCAACTTGCGCAATCTAATCTATGGACAGGTCGTTTAGATAGTGAAACTGATCCTACACAATTTAGGCATTTCCAAACTGTTAAATTCGGTGATTTAAGTCAATTAGATTTTTCGGAGAAACACAAAGGCGTGGGCTTATTAGGATATGCAATTGATAAAGGAGTAGAATTAAACAAAGGACGTGTAGGTGCAAAAGAAGGCCCCAATGCCATTAAGCGAGCTTTTGCTGGATTGCCAGATTTGAATCAATGTGAAGAGATTATAGACTATGGTAATGTAGAACACAATCATGAGTTGCTAATAGATACACAGCGCGAATTCGCAGACCTTGCTGCTAAGTCTATGAAACGACATAAACAAACATTTTTACTTGGTGGTGGTCATGATATAGCATATGCACAATATTTAGCTACTCGTAAAGTTTTTCCTGAGTCGTCAATAGGTGTGATTAATATAGATGCGCACTTTGACACACGTGATGAGGATTATTCAACCTCTGGTACTAGTTTTAGACAAATTCTAGAAGAAGATGATAATGCAGATTATTTAGTGTTAGGTATATCTCAAGGTGGTAATACACAAGCTTTATTTAATTATGCTAAAGAAAAAGATATTCAATTTGTATATGCAGATGAATTACTACATCAGGTGTCTCCCCCTATTAAAGATATGATAGAACGTTTTATCCATAATCATGATACGGTTATGTTCACAATTTGCATGGATGTAGTAGATAGTGCATTTGCACCAGGAGTAAGTGCACCAGCTGTCCTAGGTATATATCCACATACAGTTTTCGAACTTGCTAAACGTGTCATTCCAAGTGAAAAAGTAAAATCTATAAGTATAGCTGAAATGAATCCAACGTATGATTCAGATCAAAGAACTGCTAAATTAGTTGCTAATTTAGTACATCATTGTTTAATTTAAAGTTAGAACTCGTCATGTAAAAATTTAATAAATTTAGATATACTTAGTTTCAAAATGCCTGTGATATTCGTTGATGTCTCGGGCATTTTGACGTTTTTTGACAGTTTATGACTGAATAAGAAATGGTGTGTTAGTCACAAATTAAAATGTCATACTTGTTATCGTAATAGGAATAACCATTTATTGTGAAAATCGTTCATTTCACTATGAAAGAGAATTTTTAATGCATGTTTATCATATATTCCAGTAATCTAAGCAGTAACTAATGAGACATGTAACTGTTTCAAAATGTTTGCGCTTTTTTAAATTATTTTAATAAACTAGCTCTTAAAAACGTTGAATATTTAGAATTTTCCGATAAAATGTTAAGATAACTTTACTAAAATTGACAATTAAGTTAATTAAAAGAATGCTAAATCACAAGTAAAGCATATGAATAAATTAGAAGTGTGAGAAAGGGCTGAGCGATATATGACAAATTATTCTACTTATGTAAATTGGAGAAGAACGTTTCATCAATATCCTGAACTTTCAGATGAAGAATATGAAACTACAGAAACGTTACGGAAAATACTCAAAAGTTATGGTATACGTATACTGGATGTCCCTTTAAAAACAGGTTTAGTAGCAGAAATTGGGCAAGGAGAGGAAATGATAGCGGTAAGAACAGATATTGATGCTCTGCCCATAGAAGAACAAGTGAAGCATGAATTTACATCAAAGCATCATGGTGCAATGCATGCATGTGGTCATGATATTCATATGGCAAGTATATTAGCTACTGGTACTCAACTAAAAGAGATTGAAGATGAATTAAATGGACGCGTTCGATTAATATTTCAACCTGCTGAAGAATTAGGACATGGTGCATTTGAAATTATAAATACTGGAGTACTTAAAGGAGCTAAAGCAGTACTTGGTTTTCATAATTATCCCACTTTAAAAGTTGGTGAATTTGCTATTAAATCGGGTGCAATTACCTCTGCTGTAGATCGTTTTGAGTTTAATGTTAAAGGTAAAGGTGCGCATGCTGCAAAACCTGAGCAAGGAAACGATCCAGTCATCGTTGTAGGACAACTTATCAATAGTTTACAAACTATTGTGAGTCGAAATTTATCAGCTTTTGATAGTGCAGTTGTAACAATCGGTGAAATTTCTTGTGGTAACACATGGAATGTTATAGCTGACAAAGCTTATATACAGGGCACTGTTCGTTCATTCGATGAGGATAAACGTCATTATATTGAAAATAGGATGAAAAATATTGCTGATGGTTTAAGTCGTGTTTTTAATGTGGATATTGATTTAACTTATTCAAGACTACCTGGTGCAGTAGTAAATGATGCACATCTAACACAAGAAGCAATAGAGGTCGCTAAAAATGTTGGCTATCATGTATCAATGCTCGATGAACCGGTTACTATTGGAGAGGATTTCTCAGGTTATACAGAAGAATACCCCGGTGTTTTCGCATTTATTGGCTCCGACAGTAAATTTGATTTACATCATCCTAATTATCATCCGGATGAGCGTATTTTGGAAAAAGTTCCTCAATATTTCGTACAGCTCGTTCAACGTTTATTGACATAATTTGTGATTTCATATTTTCTATGATTAAACGTACATGATAACTGGGTATACAGAAAGCATTAAATGAATTAGGAGATGATTTGAAATGTCAGCTCAAGATCCGCGCAATAAATTTAAAACTGATAATTATGAAAAACAGGAACAAGAAGTTCCAGGTATACAAGCTAAAATGTCACCACAACCAGATTGTGGGGAAGATTCTTATCATGGCCACCATCGATTAGATGGCTTTAAAATACTAGTGACTGGTGGCGATTCAGCAATTGGACGTGCGGCAGCAATTGCTTATGCTAAAGAAGGTGCAGATGTAGCGATTAATTATTTACCAAGTGAACAACAAGATGCCGATGATGTAAAACAAATCATTGAAAATGTTGGGCAAAAAGCTATCTTAATTCCTGGTGATATTAGAGATGAACAATTCAACTATGACATGGTTGAAGAGGCTTATCAGCAATTAGGTGGTTTAGACAATGTAACGTTGGTTGCTGGTCATCAACTTTATCAAGATGAATTATCGGAGTTTAAAACTCAAGATTTTACTGAAACATTTGAAACGAATGTCTATCCGGTATTTTGGACAGTCCAAAAAGCGCTTGAGTATTTACAACCAGGAGGGTCAATTACAACAACATCTTCAGTTCAAGGTTATAATCCTAGTCCAATTCTTCATGATTATGCTGCAACGAAAGCTGCAATTATATCTTTAACAAAGAGTTTTTCAGCCGAACTGGGACCTAAAGGTATTCGTGTTAACTGTGTTGCGCCTGGACCGTTTTGGTCACCACTTCAAATTGTCGGTGGACAACCACAAAGTGCTATACCTACTTTTGGGCAAAACACACCGTTAGGACGTGCTGGTCAGCCTGTTGAATGTGCTGGGACATATGTGTTATTAGCGTCTGATGATGCAAGTTATATTACCGGTCAAGTATATGGTGTGACTGGTGGAACTCAAATAGATTAACTAACTATAGCATATTAATTAGTATATATTTTTCAAAGTGAAAGCACGACGAAGGTGCTAAACATCTTACAAAACTCTACAGTTTAATATAAGATTTGTTTATGATAATAAGCGCCTAGGACAAATATCAATGTCCTAGGTTTTCTTATCTTAAAGGCAAACAGTGATTCAATTGAATATACGATTTTCTTTAACTCTTTTTAATCTTGTCTACAAAGGGACAACAATAGTTAAATAGTAAATTTTATGCTTTAAATAAAAATTGATTGGATTGATTGATAGTGAAAAAAATAAAAGCTGAAACACTTTCAGATAAGCAAAATTACAAATTACTTAGTGGAAGTATCATACCTAGGCCGATAGCATTTGTAACTACTCAAAATTTAAAAGGGAATATCAACGCAGCCCCGTTTAGTTTTTTTAATGTAGTTAATCATACACCACCTATGATCGCAATTGCTGTTCAACGTACAAATGGAAATAGAAAAGACACCTCAATAAATATAGAACAATCAGGTGAGTTTGTTGTGCATATTACTGATGAGGCTATTGTTAATGATATGAATGAAACTGCTGCCCCGTTAGAATATGGTGTTAATGAACTTAAGAGAACTTCTCTAAGTATGATTGATTCTGATTTAATTAATGTTCCAGCAATCAAAGAAGCAAAAGTAAGGTTTGAGTGTAAGCTTCATCAAATAGTACAATTGGGCAACAAAGATAACGGGAGTGATTTGATAATTGGTGAAATTGTCATGTACCATATTGATGAAGAAGTTTATTTTGAAGATAGTAAAATTGATGCAAATCAATTAAATCCGGTAGCTAGGTTAGCTGGAAATGATTACTCTTTGTTAGGTCAAACATTTACAGTTAATCGTCCTACTTCATAAAGATAAAAAGATATTTACAAATATCATTTTAAGGGTGTCATTGATGAAAGCATATCTATATAAATTCATGCCGTTGCTCATTTTAGTTATAGGACTGATTGTCTTATACGTTATTAATGATTATCCCATATTGTTACATGTCATAGTGATTATTGCTTTTATAACGAGTGGATTGAAAAATGTATATTTTGTTAATAATAATATTAGAAATCATATTATATGGATGAGCCCTAAACTCGATCGTATCCTTGGTATGCTTTCGGGCATACTATATTCTGGTATTTACGTGGTTAGCTTTATAGAGCAACAGCCTTTATGGATAGTGATACTTATTCTGGTATTAACAGTGGGTACTGCAGTTTTATTAGAAACGAAATTACATATTACATCATCTCAATTAGAGGAGAGGTTATCATCTGAACGGATAAAACGTAAAGTAATATCAAGACATAAGGCACAACGTCTTAAGAATATATTTTTTACTGTGATTGTTGTAGTAATCATTTCAATGCTCATATCATTATATTTAAAGTTAATGGTTATTTTTGGACTTGCATTAGCGATATTCATCTTTGCATCAATAAGTGTGGCTATTTTTGAAAAATACTTTACTATTATTGAAAATATGTAAACTATTATTAAAATATTTAAAATAATAAGTGTTGACGTTATTGCAAATATCTTGTAACGTTAAACACAATTCAATAACTTATCAAGAGAAGTGGAGGGACTGGCCCAAAGAAGCTTCGGCAACATTGTATCATGTGCCAATTCCAGTAACCGAGAAGGTTAGAAGATAAGGTTAAACACGATGTTAACTGAGACTGGGGCATGATTACGTGTCCTGGTTTTTTATTTTTGAGTTATTGATTAAATAGATAGGAATTTTTTAGTATAAAATCTATCAATCCATTATACGGGAAAGTAGGTTAGATTATGAAAGAGATGAAGAATGGCAATGCTTGGGCATTAATTCCTTTATTGTTATTTGTCTTACTATTTCTAGGTGTTGGTATTATTTCTGGTGATTTTACCACTATGCCATTAAATGTTGCTATTACAATTACTGTTATTGTTGCCTTACTGATGAATCGCAAGGAAACTTTTGCGAAAAAAGTAGAGGTATTTACAAAAGGTGCAGGTCACTCTAATATCATTTTGATGATGCTTATTTTTATCCTTGCTGGAGCTTTTTCGACGACTGCTGAAAAAATGGGTGGCGTGTCATCTACAGTTAATTTAGGCTTATCACTTATTCCTCAAAATTTAATAATTGTTGGACTATTTATTATTTGTATGTTTGTATCAATTTCAATGGGAACTTCTGTCGGCACAGTTGCAGCTATTGCACCAGTAGGTTTTGGATTTGCACAAGCAACAGATGTACCAGCTGCATTAGCCATGGCAACAGTTGTTGGGGGAGCGATGTTTGGTGATAATCTATCTATGATTTCTGATACCACTATTGCAGCAGTAAGAACACAAAAAACAAAAATGAGTGATAAATTTAAAGTCAATTTTAAAATTGTATTACCAGGTGCGATTATTACAATCATTATTTTATTCTTTTTAACAAATGGTATTTCCATAGATCATACTAAAAACTATGATTATAATTTAATTAAAGTTATACCATACTTGTTAGTTTTGATTCTTGCGTTAGTTGGTATTAATGTAATTATTGTATTAATAGGAGGTACTGTATTAGCCGGTATAATTGGACTGATTGATGGTTCTTTTGGTTGGAATGGCCTTTTAAATGCTATTTCTAAAGGGATTATCGGAATGGAAGATATTGCTATGATTGCATTGCTTATAGGCGGTCTAGTAGGAATTATTCAACATAATGGTGGTATTGATTGGTTGCTTAATTTTGTAAGGTCAAAAGTAAAATCAAAGCGTGGTGCAGAACTAGGTATAGCGAGTTTAGTGAGTGCAGCTGACATTTCAACAGCAAATAATACAATTTCTATTATTATGGCTGGACCATTAGCTAAAAATATTGCTGATGAATATGATGTCGATCCAAGGAAATCAGCAAGTATATTAGATATCTTTGGTGGGTGTTTTCAAGGATTATTACCATACAGCCCGCAAGTGATTTCAGCAGCAGGTGTAGCCGGAATTTCCCCATTCCTAATGTTACAATATAGTATTTATCCAATATTATTAGGTGTTTGTGGATTAGTAGCAATTATTTTAAGAGTACCTCGTTTAAATCAATCGTCAAAGAAATAAAATACGACCCATAGTATATATTGGCTGTCAACAATCTTATGATTGTTGACAGTTTTATAATGATTCTTTGATACTCACCATCTGTATCTTATTTTTAAGTTGAGTATCAAGCAATTTAGAATAGTAGTAAAATGTTGATAAGGACAAGACTATACACTCAATCTTGAATTTAAAAAGTTAAAAATCACTAAAATTATAAGTTTTATTTAATATAATTTAATTTTATAGAGCTCAAAGTTTGTGACCTAGCTCAAATACGTTAAAATAGTATTAAGAGTGAAAGTAGGTGAAATGAAATGGCAAAATATAATGTGGAAAATGAATATGTTGAAATCGACATTGAGAGATTACTTAAATATACACCAGAGGTCGTTTATGAGGCATGGACAAAAACAGATATCTTAAAAAAATGGTTTATGACCACACAACGCACGAATAAATCGTTTGATGCAGATATTCAAGAGGGAGGAAAGTATCGCATCATTGATAGTAGAAATGGTAAACAAAACATCATAGAAGGTACATATGAAGAGTTAGTTTTAGATGAATATATCAAGATGACGATTGGAATGCCAGGACTAAGTGAGGAAGAGGATGTCATTGAAGTAGAGTTCTTTGAAAGAGAGAATGGCGGGACTCAAATGTTCTTTTACTATCGCTCTTTTATTGAAAAGGAAAGACGTTTAACAACATTAGAATATAAGCAAAAGAAAAAAGAATATCATGATTCAACAGCACATGGATTTGAATTGATGATTGATCAAATGCAAAATGTGATAGATGAAATTGAGGAACAGCGTCATAACTAAACTAAAAAGCCTGGGACAACAAAAGTTGTTGTTCCAGGCTTTTTAACGTTTTAATAGTCATTGTCTAAGTTGAAAATGGAAATGCCAAATAATATTTATATGTAAAGTGAGAATTGCATTCAATGATAATGATGACTCACTTTCCTATGTTAATTCATGATTCTCTTTATATTCGTTATATTTTCTTAGTAGTGTTTCAAAGAAAATGTGATAACTAATAAAACTGGAATAATCGGTACCATCGTTTAAATAGAAGGTATTGCTTGAAACATAGACATTGTAATCAGCTTGTTGTGCCAATGTATTGTCCTTCATTGTTGTTACGGAAATAAAATATTTTTGTCTCAGTTGAAGCAATTGTGTGACTTCTTTAAGTTGATGTGTTTCGCCAGAAAGTGAAATAATGAAAAACAAATCTTCAGGAATTGTCTTGTTTAACACCATCTTTAGTTCATGAACATCATGTAACAATATAATATTTTTATGCATAGTCAACAGTATACGTTGTGCTTCTTCAGCGACATTCATCTGTGCACGTCCAGTACCATATAAGTATATTGTTGTAGCATGATGCATTTTGTGAGTTAATAAACGATAATCAATACGTTCTAAATAGTTGAATGTATTTTCAATTTCTTGTTTAAATTGCTCCATAGAATCAGAAGGAAGTTGATGATTCTTACTATCTTCAAATTTTAAAAAGGATTTAAAATCACTATAACCATCAAAACCTAGTTTACGAGTGAAGCGATGAATCGTAGCATTTGAAGCATGTGTCTGTGAGGCTAAATCTTGTATTTTCATATTTTTACAAACATCTATATGTGTATTAACATAATGTGCAATTTGTATATCATTATCATTTAATTGATCGAAATTAGAGTTTACTCGTTCATCTAAAATCATCTTAACACCTCATCATTGAAAATATTTTCTTTATATGAAAATATAATCTAATTATACAAAAATGTTTCAAAGTGCGTCAACGTCATTGTCATTATGTAAGCGTTTACTATATATTGGTAATAACTTATTAAATAAAGAGCAATAAAGGTAAACATATATTAGTTATCATAGTTAAGGGAAGAGGGAGGTATTCAAAAATGAATGCAATTAAACGATTTGGTAGTGCAATGATAGTACCTGTTTTGATGTTTGCTTTCTTCGGTATTGTTTTGGGATTCGCTACATTATTTAAAAATCCAACCATCATGGGAGGCTTAGCTGAACAGCATACATTTTGGTTTAAATTTTGGTCTGTTATTGAATCAGGTGGTTGGGTAATATTTACACATATGGAAATTGTCTTTGTAGTTGGTTTACCGTTATCTCTTGCTAAAAAAGCTCCAGGACATGCAGCTTTAGCAGCTCTAATGGGATATTTAATGTTTAACACTTTTATCAATGCAATTTTAACTCAATGGCCACATACTTTTGGCGCTAATTTAAAAAAAGGTGTAGAAAACACAACAGGATTAAAATCGATTGCAGGTATTGAAACGTTAGATACCAATATTTTAGGTGCAATCATTATATCAGGAATAATAACGTGGATACATAATAGATATTACAGTAAGCGTTTACCTGAAATGTTAGGTGTATTTCAAGGATTAACATTTGTTGTAACAATCTCTTTCTTTGTCATGCTACCAGTGGCAGCAATCACATGTGTTGTTTGGCCAACGATTCAACACGGTATTGCTTCAATTCAATATTTTATTGTTGCATCAGGATATATAGGTGTTTGGTTATATCATTTCTTAGAACGTGTACTAATACCTACAGGATTGCATCATTTTATCTATGCACCAATCGAAGTAGGTCCAGTAGTTGTTAATCATGGTTTGAAAGCAGAATGGTTGCAACACTTAAATCAGTTTGCCGAAAGTAACAAACCACTTAAAGAACAATTTCCATATGGTTTTATGTTGCAAGGAAATGGCAAAGTTTTTGGTTGCCTAGGTATAGCATTGGCAATGTATGCAACTACACCAAAAGAAAATCGTAAAAAAGTTGCTGCATTATTAATACCAGCAACACTTACGGCAGTAGTAGCTGGTATTACAGAACCACTTGAATTTACTTTCTTATTTATTGCGCCATTTTTATTCGTATTACATGCACTACTAGCAGCAACTATGGATACACTGATGTATGGATTTGGTGTCGTAGGTAATATGGGTGGCGGTGTACTAGATTTTATAGCAACTAACTGGATACCTTTAGGAAAAGCACATTGGATGACATATGTCTTTCAAGTAGTAATTGGTCTAATCTTTGTTGCGATTTACTACTTCTTATTTAAATATTTAATTTTAAAATTTGATATTCCATTACCAGGACGTAAGAAAGGTGAAGAAGAAGTCAAATTATTTTCTAAACAAGATTATAATGATAAAAAAGGAGATTCAACTCGCAATCATTCACCTAATAGTGAATATGAAGAAAAGGCGATGTACTACCTAGAAGGTCTTGGAGGAAAAGAAAATATTAAAGACGTTACAAATTGTACGACTCGCCTACGTTTAACTGTTAAAGACGAAAGTAAAGTTCAAGAAAGTGCCTATTTTACACATAATCAAATGTCTCATGGTTTAGTAAAAAGCGGCAAGAGTGTTCAAGTTGTCGTTGGAATGTCTGTACCTCAGGTAAGAGAAGCGTTTGAAAATATTGTAAATGATGATCTATCTTAGAAATAAAGTAACTCCCAAAATAATTCAAATAGAGATTATTTTGGGAGTTTTTGAATTTATATTTGTAAATAAGTTATTCTTGCTTATATATTCTATCTTTCTATTTATGAAATGCGTGCTTTATGTAGCATCTTTGCTCTATAACTTGCTGATAGGATATCAATATTACGCGTTGCAATAGTTTGAAGCAGCTTTGTGAAAATCTCAGGAGGACATGTGACGCTTGCGCAATTATTATTTAATGTATAATTTACATTGTGATGATTCACAAACATATTCATAATATCAATGACTTTATCTTTAATGAAGGCATCTTGTAAACCATCGATTGCTAAATCAAAGCGCTTAATAGATTGGTAAAGTTGTTCTGAATCAAGAAGTTCATTTACACGGCTGGGTAAAAGTATTTGATAAATAGCATAATTGTGGAAACTTAAGAAACTTATCAGATAAGGTAGTTGTTGCTTGGGGAGGCTAACTTCCAATGCGAACACATCGTTTTGCTTAATGATAGAATACTGAAAGGATTCACAAAAAGTAATTTCTTTACATAAATGTATTAATTTTTTTCGCGTTGAGCGAGATTTCAAACCTGCAACATTAATGATGTAGGTTTCAAATTTATCAATCAACATATGGGGACCTCCAATCGTTAACAATATATGTGTGGAAATGATATGAATGCTTATATTTTATACGCTGTTCGTTTAAATAAATTGTACCACTCTTTTTTTTTAGAATCACTAAGACTTTTGATTGAAGTTGAAAGAATTATAGTTATCTTATTTCGAATGAGTAATCATTGAAGGAAAAGCTTTATTCATAGCATAGTTATGAATTAGATTTTATATTATTTGATGCTTAGTTATTTAGAGGCAAGTTTATATCAAATTATGTTAGTATGAAAAATAATAAATATTGAAAGGAGATGACAACATGTATAAAGCAGTAGTGTTTGATTTTGATGGTACTGTCATTGATACCGAAAAACATTTGTTCGATTTAATAAATACACATTTAAAAATCCATCAAGAAGCGCCGATTTCTTTAGAATTTTATAAACAATTTATTGGCGGTGAAACTACTGGATTACATACATATTTAGTAGATGCTATTGGTTTCAAAAATAAAGAAAAAATTTATGATCAATATTATCAAACAATTATTGAATTGCCGGTAAATCCCACAATCATTCAATTGATGCAATATTTAAAAAAACGTCATATCCCAATGGCGATTGCCACAAGTAGTTATAAAAAGAATATATATCCTATATTTAAACAATTAGGACTAGATACATACATTGATGTTGTTGTTGGTCGTGAAAATGTTGAGAGTGTTCAACCTAATCCCGAAATTTATTTAAAAGCTGTACAAGAGCTTAATTATAATCCTACAACCTGCTTAGCAATTGAAGATTCTGTCAATGGTGCTACTGCAGCGATGCTAGCAGGATTAGATGTTGTCGTTAATACGAATATAATAACGAAGGATCAAGATTTTTCGACAGTTCAATATGTTGGACAAGATATGGAATTTGAAGATATAAAGAATTTTTTATTTAAAGAATAAATTGGAGGTATTCAAAAATGGGCTATATTATCCTATTTTTCATAGCAGGTCCAGTTATTATAGGAGTGGGTAATCTCATATTGGGACCGATATTTAATAAACGCACACCTTTACATGTTCAATTTCGATCGTTTATTATTGGCTCTCTTGTATACCTTATTCTCGCTACGGTTTGCTATTTTTTGTTACTTCAAGGCAAATTATAATACTACTTACAGTATGAGTTGATATAGAACAATGTTTAAGCTAACTTAACTAAAATCAACTTGTTATTTATATTATAGAAAAAAATCTAAAATCTACATTAGTGATTTTTACTAGTTTGAATAAAAATATTAAATGAGGGGCTCAAAATTCGTATGAATATCTTAGTTGTTCACCAATAATGAGATTTGAAAACCATGATAGATTGTGGAATATGTTTAAATCCATCATCGAGTGTCTTTACTAAAAAAGTCTGGGACATAAATCATAATGTCCCAGACTTTTTTATCGTCTATTCAACAGTAAATTTGTTGAACCTACATAATCAATTTTAATACTAATGTTACTAATATAAGTATAATTAATAATAAGTCAATGCCTACCATAATAGTATATCGTGTAGGTTTTTGGCCTTGCTGCTTAGCTAATACCATTGCTTTATAATTTGGAAGTAAACTAATGATTAACAAAATAATTACAATGAGTCCGATAATAATAGTCAAGATGTGTGACCTCCATTTTTTCTATTTAAGAACTCCCATATGACACCAGCAATCACACCCAAAATTAGTCCGACAATGATACCTATACGCGGAGTGAAGAAAATTGATCCGAATATAAGGCATATAAAAAGCGCAATAGGTAAAGTTGTACCATAAATAATTTTACGTTCTGACGAACTTAAAATTGTAAATACAATGATATAAATGACAAAGAAAACAATAGCTGCAATGACAGTTCGTACAATAATAGACGATATTGAAGCCTCTTTCATAGTCAATAAATTAAGAATTAAAAATGCAGTCATAAATATTAAAGAAAATTTGATTGCACGTATAACAAGCGCTTTATTCATATGAGCACTCCTTTACTATTTAAAAAAAGTATATCATATTTAAATAATTATTAAGAGCAAAGACATAGGTAAAATGGTAAAGTGATTTAAGTTAAATTTGAAATGACATTGTATATAGTTTTAACAATCATTTTATGTTATATAGCTAGGTGGTAAGCAGTTAATATTTTAAATCAACTATAAGAGTGTGTTCTGAACTATTTCGTTTGCTCTATAATCTCTATTATCAAAAAGATTTTAATATGAGTGTTAGCAAAAAGCAAGAAAACATCTTAGCAGGATAGGTAAGCGCTTTTACAGAATTGTGAAAATATTGTTTCAATTTTGTCAATTTGTAGTATAATTACGGAAATAAGATTATCAAAAATTCAATCTAGATTTAGAGATGGGGTCAAGTTATGGAAAATAATGAGTTGCAAAGGGGATTGAATGCACGTCAAATGCAGATGATTGCTCTTGGTGGAACAATTGGTGTTGGTCTTTTTATGGGAGCAACAAGTACAATTAAGTGGACAGGTCCATCTGTTATTCTCGCATATTTAATTGCTGGTATTTTTTTATTTTTAATCATGAGAGCCATGGGTGAAATGATATATATTAATCCAACCACTGGTTCTTTTGCGACTTTTGCTAGTGACTATATTCATCCAGCAGCTGGCTACATGACTGCTTGGAGCAATGTATTTCAATGGGTTGTCGTCGGCATGAGTGAAGTGATTGCAGTAGGAGAATATATGAACTACTGGTTCCCAAGCCTTCCTAATTGGATACCAGGAGTGATAGCAGTTCTCTTTTTGATGGCGGCTAACCTAGTTTCAGTAAAAGCGTTTGGAGAGTTTGAATTTTGGTTTGCCTTAATTAAAGTTGTAACTATTGTATTAATGATTATTGCAGGATTAGGATTAATTTTATTTGGTATGGGTAATGGAGGGAATCCAATAGGGATTTCTAACTTATGGTCACATGGTGGATTTATGCCAAATGGATTCATTGGATTTTTCTTTGCTTTATCTATTGTGATTGGATCATACCAAGGTGTTGAATTGATTGGGATTTCAGCAGGTGAAACCAAAAATCCTCAAAAAAATATTGTAAAGGCAGTCAACGGAGTAATATGGAGAATTTTAATTTTCTATATTGGTGCAATTTTTGTCATTGTATCAGTATATCCTTGGAACCAATTAGGTAATATTGGTAGTCCTTTTGTTGCAACCTTTGCTAAAGTGGGAATTACGTTTGCTGCTGGTTTAATTAACTTTGTAGTCTTAACGGCAGCATTGTCTGGTTGTAATTCAGGTATTTTTAGTGCAAGTCGAATGATTTATACTTTGGCAAAAAAAGGACAAATGCCTAAAGTATTTACTAAAGTAATGAAAAATGGCGTACCTTTCTATACTGTATTTGCAGTATCTATGGGAATATTAATTGGTGCTTTATTAAATGTCATACTTCCATTAATTATTGATGGAGCTGATAGTATCTTTGTATATGTATATAGCGCCTCTATTCTACCGGGAATGATACCTTGGTTTATGATTTTATTTAGTCATCTAAGATTTAGAAGGTTACATCCTGAAAAGGTTCACAATCATCCTTTTAAAATGCCGGGAGGAGCAATTGCCAATTATTTAACTATCATGTTTTTACTCCTAGTATTAGTTGGTATGTTACTTAACAAAGAGACTGCGGTATCGGTTGTCATTGGTATCGTGTTTTTAACAGCTGTGACACTTTATTATTTTATTAGATATCACAAAAAGGAACGACAAATATAATAAAAGATGAAATGACAATTGATTGTTAAAATCAGTAATTTTTAAGAGTTAGTATAAATTAAAGCGATTCTTTCATACATTATCTTTTCTAGGATAAGTATAAAGAATCGCTTTTTATTATTTTAATGTTTGAAATCTATATTCGAGAGATGTTTACGGTAATTATCTAACGCGATTTTTGATTGAGTAATAAAATCTAAAGATGATTGATAATTTAGCGCAATATATCGATAGTACAATATATCAATAGTAAACATTTGTGCAAATAATGAAGTTGTGGCTCCCATGCGCATCTCATTTTCATCGGTTTGTCCATAGGTTAAAACAATATTAGATTGCTTTGCAACTGGATTATCAGAAGTGCTTGAAATAGTCGCAATGGGAATGTGATAATCTGCAATGACTTTGGCAATAGATTGCATTTCACTTTGAGTACCATTGTTAGATATAAATATAACACAATCATTAGAGTTACGTGTTGCTAACATAGTGGTAAAAATATGAGTTTCATGCACTAGTTGAATATTTAGACCGATGCGAGATAATTTTTGATATAAATCTGTTGCTACAACAAAAGAGGCACCATAGCCGTAAATAAATATAGTTTCAGATTTTTTAATTAGATCACAAATTTCATCGATGATAGCAGCGTTAATGGTTTCATTAGCATTACTTAACGCTGCCTTAGAGCGAGAATGCAATTTGTTTTTAAGTGAAATTGTACTTTCGTTATCAACTAACTCAACATTATATTGTGTGACTTCTTTAGGTAAAAATTTAGACAAACGTGTTTTAAGTTCATTAAAACCACCTGGTGTCACCTTTTTACTTAGACGTATGATAGAAGTAGAACTAGTTTCCAATTGATTTGCAATTTCTTGAGAAGTCATATTAACAACTTTATGAGGATAGTTGAGAATAAATTGCGCAATTTTTTTCTCGTTTTTAGTGAAATAGGGATACTGGTTGTCAATCTTATACAAAATGTTTGGCAATTAAATCACCCATTTATTCAGGATTTCTCATTTCTTTAGTTGTGCCGAAGAAATAAGTAAAGATAAAGCCACCCGCATAAGCAGCTAGTAAACCTACGATGTAACCGAGATACATATTATTGGCAATCAATGGTAATAATGAAATACCACTTGGTCCTACAGCTGTCGCACCAATATGACCGATACCACCAATGACAGCACCACCAACACCGCCACCTATGCACGCAGTGAAGAAAGGGCGACCTAACGGCAGTGTTACACCATAAATTAAAGGTTCACCTATACCTAAGAACCCTACAGGAAGGGCACCTTTGAGCGTATTACGTAATTCTTTATTTTTACCGCATCTCACCCACAATGCAATCGCCGCACCGACTTGTCCAGCACCAGCCATTGCGGCAATAGGTAACAAGTAAGTGGAGCCAGTTTGATTGATTAACTCGATATGGATTGGGGTGAAGATATGATGTAATCCCAGCATGACTAAAGGTAAAAAGAATGCTCCTATAATGAATCCACTGAAAATACCTCCTACTCCAATAATCCAGTTAATGACATAAACAAGTCCATCGGAAACAAAGCCAGCTAGTGGCATGATTATAAATATAGTTAACAAACCAATAAGTAGTAAGGTTATTGTGGGCGTTACGATGATATCAATAGAGTTAGGTATTATTTTATGTAGACGTTTCTCAACCATGCTTAATAACCAAACTGCAAAGATAACACCAATAATACCGCCTTGTCCTGCAGCTAGATGTTCTCCAGTGAAAATATTTTTAATTGGATTGTCATCCGTGATACCGGTTAGTAGTGTAGTACCCCCGATGACACCACCTAAACCTGGTGTAGCACCAAATACTTTTGCAGAGTTTATACCAGTAAAAATAGCTAAGTAAAATAGCATGCCATCTTTAATAACATTTAAGACTGTCACAATTTGTTCAATCCATTGACCTGAAATGGAACCGGCTGTAAGCAAGTTACTGAGTATTGCTGCAATCCCACCGATTAATCCTGCACCTATAAATGCTGGTATTAAAGGTATAAAGATATTAGCAATAGATTTTAACACTTTATTCCATTTACTTTGTTTACGTTGACTTTGGAATTGTTGTTTATGTTCATACGCACGTTTTTCTGCTTGTGATTTATAACTTTGATTTTCAGTCGTCTCTTCAGCTAGAGTTGCTCCTGACTGGTCAGCCATATGTTTAGCAACTTTATTAACAATACCCGGCCCAACAACAACTTGAATTCTTTCATCTTCAACAACGCCTAATACGCCATTGATAGATTTTAATTCATCATAATTAACTTTTGCATCATTGTGTACTTTAATACGAACTCGAGTCATACAATGGATGATATTACTTATGTTTTGAGAACCGCCTAATGCGTGGGTAATGTCTTTGGCAAGACGTTCTTCTTTACTCATGGAATCTCCTCCTTAAGTGTTGATAGCTTGCTTAATCACTCCATTATTTTGTTTTAAACGAAGTCTTGCATCTTGTTGTGTTGTGGAACATAAGTGCATTACGATAGCTATTTTGATATTGTGGTCTGATTTTTCATATAATTCTATAGCCTCTTGATGATTTAAATCACACACATCTTGAATGATGCGAATAGAACGATGGATTAACTTTTGATTTGTAGGCCGTAAATCAACCATTAAATTATCATAAACTTTACCCACGCCAATCATTGTCATTGTAGAAATCATATTTAAAACTAGTTTTTGAGCAGTACCTGATTTTAATCTCGTAGAGCCTGTTAATACTTCAGGCCCCACATTGATTTCTAATACGTGATTTGAATTTTTACTTATATCACTGTGAACGTTACAAGAGAGTGCGACTGTTTCTGCATTCAATTTATTTGCATAATCTAGTGCACCTTTTACATATGGTGTACGTCCACTAGCAGAAATACCCACTACAATATCTTTGGATTGAAGATGAATGTTCTTTAAATCCTGTGCACCTTGTTCAGCATCATCTTCTGCACCTTCAATAGCTACCGTCATAGCTTTTTGTCCACCAGCGATAATCCCAATAATGTCATTTGGTGAAACGTTAAAAGTTGGGACACATTCTGCCGCATCTAGTACGCCAAGTCTTCCACTTGTACCAGCACCAATATAAATAATTCGCCCTCCATTATTAAAGCGTTGAATTGCACTCTCTATCACTTTTGTTAAATTAGGAATAACAGGTTCTATCGCTTTAGGTACAAATTGATCTTCTTGATTCATAGTCTTTAATGCATCTTTTAGATTCATTTCATCCAAATGCATTGTTTGTATATTTCTCGTTTCAGTAGTTAAATGATTCATTTGTTATTCTCCTTCGTATATACAAATTTAAAAGTATCTCCTGGTTGAATCAGTGATAACAATGGAACATCTTTATCACAAACATGACCAATACAATTGATGTGGGAATGACCTGGCATAGGAGCTTTTATAACTTGAATTTCTCCTTCATAACGACCATTCAGGTGATTATCAATTGTGATATCTCCTTGATCTCTATGTGCCGATCCTATCATTGGGACAGTCTGTTGATTATCTGTGCGAGAATATTGGGACCGAATTAAATGTTCAGGTGAATCTAATCTTGATGTGTGTATCTTTAAAACTTGTGATGTAAATGAGGAGTCTAGTTGATCTAAGTGTAAAATAAAGTGTCGATATAGCCACATATTAGATAATTGTTCCGCATAAATGTGTGATAATAGCGTGTCACTAATTATAATCTCAGATATACCCGTTAATTGAAGGTCTTGTGCAGCAATAAGAGGATGTTCAAAACGATGTTTTTCAACTGTAGGAAGACCTTTGAATAGGGGACCTCTTTTCTGCGTGCCAGGTATAAAAGCACAAATTTTTGCATGCGCATCGTATTTTCTAATGAGTTGATTTTTTTCTTCAATAAATGAGATAGATAAACCAGTATCAGGTCTAGGATAATAATTATGACAGTATAAAAGTTGATTATTAAAATCAGTACGATATATGTGCGCTAACATGCTATCAGTTAACGTACTAGCATTAAGGCAGCATTTGAAGCCTTGACTGATAATGTCTTTGATAAGGTCAATATTTAATTGATTATCTATACGAATATAAAAATCCCCATGAGGTAATTGGTTCAAATAACTGTAAATAGTTTGATTAAGTAATGAAGGGGTTACATCGATAATATAAGTGATTTGATAGGCTGATAATAGTTGGCATAAGTCTCCCAAATAAGCCATTTGATTTTTCTTGTCTTCCTCAGGTATCTGTAGTGAAGTAAAAACTACATCATAGCCTAAGTCAGCCATATTTAAAATATAATCTCGATCTAAATTCTGTCCTAGATAGACTGAGAAACCAAGCATTTTATACACTCCTTCTTGATACCTAATCATGGCTAATTATAACCTTATTGCAACAAGTTTACAATTTAGTAAATAGAATAAATAATTTAATGTTTTAATTATAAGAGATTGATATTTATAATTATTTTTAACGTTAATATATAATTAATAGTATAATAGTATAGTAACATTTGAATATACTAAAGGGCTTGTTTATGTTTAAGTAACTGTCGGTGAATGAGTGTTTGTTGTGTATTAATGTAATAAATTATATGTCCTTGGTTTAAAGTTAAAAGTGGGGAATCGTTTAACCTTCGAATCAATTGACAGTATGACACAAGCGTATCATTAGAATTCAACAACAATTGATGAGACATTGCCCATTTCATCTCTTGATTTACAGTAAGGTTGAAATCATCTATAAAAGATTCAAATTTGTTATGATGTATGAGTGCATAGTATTTCGCACTTTCACTCAGAGAGAGTAATTTAACAAGTTGTTGTTCAATATGTAGTGAAATTTCTAAATAATTCATAAAGCCTCCCATATGATTGAATAATTGTTGGTGAGTGGAAAGGATACAATGATGAAAAAAGATAAAAAAAGGCAAAGTTATAGGTTTAAAGATATAGTATGGCGTGATTTCAGTTTAATTGCGATAGGCTTTCTATGTATATTTATATTTAGCTTTATAGGTTTAACAATTGCTGCTATAGCTTTTCAAAATATTAATGAATTACAACTTACTATGATTGGAACTTTAGGACAATTTATGTCATATATTTTAGTGATATTAGCTTTTTATTTTTTACATATCAATTCATTTGTAGATAGAGTTAAGAGTGGTTTTGACTATTTGAAAAAGCATTGGTTGTTTATAATTATCGTCATGTGTGCATCTTTTATTATTTCTAATGTTTATGACAAATTAATTGAACTATTACCTAAATATTTGCAATATAGTGAAACGCAAAATGAACTTGAACTTAATGAATTATTTAAAAGTGGTATATTTATCCCTTTTGCATTTGTACTTATTGTAATTGTAGGACCTATTGTTGAAGAATTGGTATTTAGACATTTGTTAATAGGTGAACTAGGTAAAAAGTTTAACTTTATTGTGATGGGGGTTATATCAGCATTGTCTTTTACATATATACATGTGAGTGATGCTAAGTCCCCATTTGAATTTGGAGCATATTTAATACTGGCAATAGCATTAGTATATGTTTACTTAAAATCGAATAGAAACTTAGCTTCATCAATTAGCTTACATATGTTAAATAATTTCATATCATTCATTTGGACAATTATAGTTGTATTCAGTAAATGATTTGAAAATATATTTCCGAGCAGTAGTTATAACGGGAAATGACTAAAGAGAGGTATAGTTTTGTCACTGGGAAGAAAATGAAAGTTTAAAAATGGATAAATGTACATTTTTAACTCTATAGACAACTACTAGTGTACTAAATTGCCTGGGGGCCTTTTGGCTATCCCAGGCTTTATTTTTATCATTCAGAAGGCGCTAAAAACTGTCTATAATTTTCAATTGAGATATCTTGAGTTTGTATTGTTTTTTCAAAAGAATATGAGATATCTTGAATATTCATGATAGATAATTCACGAGTGTAACCTCTACCGATTTCAAATACAACAGCATGCCAAACGGCATTTTTGCATATTAAACCTATAAAAATAACATTTTCAGCTTGAGTTTGACCATCTTCATTTAAATCTACTAACATCACATTGCGCTCCGTGCAATAAATTAAAATATCAGAAAATAAATGAGGTAATGTGACATGATTAGAATCTTCAAATTTTATATAATAATCTATTTTTTTAAGCAATTTACGTAATCGTGTTTGAGGTAAATTTAAACATTGCTTGATTATTGCTCGAATTTCATTTTGATAAGGTAAAGTGGAATAGGACTGACTTTCATTTAGTGTTAAAAATAATGCCGAAAGTTGCTGTTCAGTTAACGATAAGGTGATTTTAGCATGTGCATCTTTGATTTGATAACCGCCTAATTTGCCATGACGAGCATATACTTTTACCCCTTGATCTTCTAATTCATCAATATCACGTAAAATAGTTCGCTTAGATACTTTAAATTGTTTTGCAAGTTGCGAAGCAGTAATTTTGTCAGAACTTTGAATAGTTTGAATTATTCGATTTTGACGTTCTAATTTATTCAATGAAAGTCACCTCCATAAACATTACATATTACAATTATTATAACATATAAGCGACAATGATGACATTTTGTCTGTTTTAACTCTATAATAGTGTAAAATTATACAAAAAACTTTTAGAAAACGCTTACAAAAACAAAAACAATATGATACTATAATATTTGTAACAGGGGGAGCGATTAGACAAAGGGGTAGAGCTACATATTAGATAGCTGTATAATCGTTCAAGTTACATCAAAACATCTTCAATATTTATTACTTACTTTCCTTTCTATTTGTCGGCTAGTTATTGACTAGCCGATTTTTTAATATTTATTAATACAAATTCTGATTTTATGACTCTATGATTTACAATAGATTTTACATATAACTATAATGATTTAAATGATAACACTATAGTCTTTGAAATAATGAAATGAAGGTGAAAATATGACAGAACTTTATTTAAAAAAATTAGATGAATATATATGTCAATGGATACGCGGTTTAGACAATATCATTCCGCGTTTGGTTGAGAAGATGGAAACATCAACAAAAAAAGATAGGTTTGATTTAGTTACCAATGTTGATAAACAAATTCAGAATCATTTTCAAAACTTTCTTCAGGAATATTATCCCACACATCAATTATTAGCTGAAGAGAAAGATAACTCAGATATAACACCTTACGAGGGTCACCTTTGGATTATGGATCCTATAGATGGAACAAGTAATTTAGTGAAACAACAAGAAGATTACTGTATCATTATAGGATATTTTATTGATGGGGAACCTAAACTTTCATATATTTATGATTATCCACATCAAAGATTATATAGAGCAATTGCTGGTGTGGGAGCTTACGAGAACAATCAATTAATGACATTGCCAAAAAGAATAGGTTTAAGAGATGCAATTATTTCATTTAAACCACAAGTGTTAAAAGAAGAGACGATTCAATCTTTATTTCAATCAGCCTTTGATTTTAGAATTATTGGGTCTTGTGGTCTTGATTCTATTCGAGTGATAAAAGGTCAGTTCGGGGCACACATTAACACGAATCCTAAGCCATGGGATATTTCAGCACAATTTCTTTTTGCAAGAGAACTAGGTTTGATTATGACACAAATAAATGGTGAACCTCTTGATTTTAGTACGGCAGGCCCATTTATCATTAGCAATCCTGGTTGTTACGATGATATGATACGTATCTTAAATGAAGGAGAAGCCTATTCAAAGAGTAATCATCATATAGAGCATGGTTAATGTATATTTTTATAAATTATATCAAATTAGCTCTATAGAGATTTTATACATTTAAGCTATACGATTTCTTAAAGAAAATTTAAAATAATTAATGAATAGGTCTGTAGATGTATACCAAATAAATTTATTTATAATATAATGACCTATGTATCATAAAACAACAAAATTATTGAATAGGAGTGGTAGGGATGCAAAGATCAGATAAAAGAAAAATGAGCCTGCCGATGAAAATACTACTATGGGTAGTGGGAATTTTATTTCTATTAGCAATCATTGCAGTTATTTATGTAAGTGCAAAAATATTTATTACAGGAGACAAGATACATAACCCCTTAAATCGAAATCATTCTGAACTACGTTCTGGAAAAGTAAATTTAAAAAATGGTGATCCATTTACTATTGCACTCTTTGGCGTAGATTCTGATGAAAAGCGAAAACAACAAGGCGGTGGGGAACGTAGTGATACAATCATGGTACTTTCCATTAATCCGAAAGAAAAGAAAACTGAGCTAGTAAGTATTCCACGTGATACCAAAGCAGAAATTGCAGGTCAAGGTACTGAAGAAAAAATTAACCATGCCTATGCTTATGGCGGTCCTAACATGGCTGTTAAAACAATTGAAAAATTAATGAATGTTCCAATCGATCATTACGCTACAATTGACATGGATGGACTACATGACATGATTGATACATTAGGTGGCGTAGATGTCGTAAGTAATAGTACATTTACAATGGGTGCTAATCATTTTGTTAAAGGTGAAAAAACACATGTAGATGGTGATGCTGCCATGGACTTTATTAGAAGTCGTAAAGAAGATGGTGCAGGAGGCGATTTTGGTAGACAAGAGCGTCAGCAACTTATCTTAGAAGCAATGGCAGATAAGATGACAAGCGCATCTTCAATCACTCATTTTAATACATTAATGAATCAAATCCAGAAAAATGTTAAAACAGATTTAAAATTAGGTGATCTCAATACAATTAGAACTAAGTATAAAGATGCTAATGACCAAGTTAATCGACATCAGTTAGAGGGTGAAGGTGGTATACAAAATGACGGTTTGTACTATTTCATACCAAGTGATGCATCTAAAAATGAAAATACACAATTACTAAGAGACAATTTAAATTTATAAAAAAGAAAAAGCTTTAAAATCACATATAGTGTAATGCTTGAGTTTAAAACCTAGAACGAAATGTTCTAGGTTTTTTTGACAAATTAAGGATGGCTGAGTTAAATATTCTTATTTTAGTTTTTAAACATTTTTGCTTTATTTTTAAGGATTATATTGCATTGTATACCATTTTCTTCTAACTAATATTTAAATAAAATGAGGCACTATGTAATTCAATGTCTTATAAGCAAAAAGTTATGATATTCAATGTTAAATGGCTTGAAATAAAGAAATTAATTTATTCATTTCACTCTTTAATTGATATTCATTTTCAATTAAATTGATTTTATTATATTTATTATGTAAAAGCTTAACTTTTATAGAGTAAAGTAATACAATTTAAGTAATTCTACTAAAAGTTTAATTGTAGATTTTATCAATTAAGTTATAAAGTCTCTAAAGTGTTTAACAGTGAATAATTTAATGGGGGAGAAAAATATATGTCTAATGAGATAAAAATTAATCTAGATGGTAAAGATTATCTTGTTGAAGCAGGGACGAATTTACTCGAATTTATTCGTTCCAGAAATACATTTGTACCAGCCATTTGCTATAACGAATCGATGGGACCAATTCAAACATGTGATACATGCATGGTTGAAATCAATGGAGATATTGCCCGAGCATGTGGAACATCGATTGAATCCTCAATGACGGTAAATACATTTAATCACCACGTGAAAACTAGCCAAAAAGAAGCATTAGATCGTATTTTAGAAAAACATATGTTGTATTGTACAGTTTGTGATTATAATAATGGCGATTGTGAAATACATAATACGATGGATAAGTGGGGAATACAACATCAAACTTATAAGTATAAGAGAAAACCATATGAAAAAGATTATGGCCCTTTTTATAGATATGATCCAAATCAATGTATTTTATGCGGACGTTGTGTTGAAGCATGTCAAGATGTTGAAGTTAATGAAACAATACGAATAGATTGGGAAAGAGATCATCCAAGAGTAATTTGGGATAATGATGTCCCAATTAATGAATCATCATGTGTTTCATGTGGTCAATGTGCGACTGTATGCCCATGTAATGCAATGATGGAAGTTAATATGGAAGGTAATGTGGGATATCTCACAGATACAGAACCTGGTTCACTAGCATCTATGATTGATATTATTAAAAAATCAGAACCTGGCTACGGTACTTTATTAGCTGTATCTGATTCTGAAGCAGAAATGCGTAAAGAACGTGTCAATAAAACTAAAACTGTTTGTACATATTGTGGCGTAGGTTGTTCGTTTGAAGTATGGACGAAAGATAGAGAAATTTTAAAAGTTCAACCTTCCCATGATTCTCCAGCAAATAAAATAGCAACATGTGTAAAAGGTAAGTTTTCATGGGGACACATTAACTCAGATCAACGATTAACGAAACCTTTAGTGAGAAAAGAAGGTATGTTTCATGAAGTTGAATGGGAAGAAGCCTTACAAGTTATTGCTAACAATTTTGAAAGAATTAAAGAGCAATATGGCGCGGATAGCTTGTCATTTATTTCTTCATCCAAAGCTACTAATGAAGAATCTTATTTAATGCAAAAATTATCTCGTCAAGTTATTGGTACAAATAATGTAGATAATTGTTCGCGCTATTGTCAAGCACCAGCGACCAAAGGATTGGTAAGAACAGTAGGTATCGGTGGAGATGCAGGCGGGATTGTTGATTTAGAAAAAGCATCTATGACTGTATTAATAGGTACTAACACGGCAGAAGCGCACCCTGTAATTGCTTCACGAATGAAACGTGCACAAAAGTTATTTGGTCAAAAGTCACATGTTTTTGATATAAGAAAACATGAAATGGCAGAACGTGCAGATGCTTTTTATCAACCCAAACCTGGCACCGATTTAGCTTGGTTAAGTGCTGTCACTAAATATATTATTGATAACAACTTACATGATAAATCGTTTATAGAAAAGTGGGTTGATCACTTTGATACATATTACCAATCACTAGAACCATTTTCAATGGTATTTGCAGAGGAAGTAACAGGAATTCCGCAAGAACGATTAATACAATTTGCGCATGAAGTAGCAAAAGCTGATTCAGTAGCGATATGTTGGGCGATGGGTATAACACAACAAGATATTGGAAGTGATTCAAGTACGGCTATTTCTAATTTATTACTGATTACTGGTAATTATAGAAAACCTGGTGCTGGAGCATATCCTTTAAGAGGTCATAATAACGTTCAAGGATGTAGTGACATGGGAAGTATGCCAGATCAATTTCCAGGGTACCAACTTATCAGTGATGATAAAATACGTGCTAAATTTGAAAAAGAGTATGGAGTAAAGCTAAATGATAAACCTGGTAGAGATAATCATCAAATGATTGAAGGAATACATAATGGTGATATTCATTCGTTGTATTTGTATGGAGAAGATACAGGTATCGTAGATTCTAATATTAATTTTGTTCAAGCTGCTTTTGAAAAGTTAGACTTTATGGTAGTTCAAGATGAGTTTTTAACATTTACAGCTACGTTTGCAGATGTAGTTCTACCAGCAAGTCCTTCACTAGAAAAAGATGGAACTTTTACTAATACGGAGCGACGCATACAAAGATTGTATAAAGCATTAGATTCGCTTGGAGATTCAAAGCCGGATTGGGAAATTTTCCAACTTATTGCAAATCGACTAGGGGCGAATTGGGAGTATCAGCATCCAAGTGAAATTATGGATGAAATTGCACGAGTAACACCATCGTATGCAGGTGTAAGTTATGATCGTTTAGAAGGTTTTAATAGTTTACAATGGCCCGTAAATAAAGATGGTAAAGACACTCCAATACTTTATATCGATGGGTTTAATTTTGAAAACAAGAAAGCTAAATTATATCCATTAACCTTTGATAACTATTTTAAAGAAGATGAAGTATATGATTTACATGTCAATAACGGTCGATTACTTGAGCATTTCCATGAAGGTAATATGACGTATCAAACAGAAATGATTAAATATAAAGTACCTCGAGCATTTGTTGAAATTTCACCCGAGCTTGCACAAAGTCGTGACATTCATGAAGGAGCTGAAATTAAATTGATTTCTGAGACTGGAGAGGCTTCTTTACTAGCACACATTACTGATAGAGTAAAAGGAAAAGAAATATATATTCCATTAAATAATGATGCATTAGAAAATGGAGATTTAGGTGCTATTAATGCTCTTACGAATAGTGACGTAGATCCTTATACAGATACGCCTTCCTACAAACGAACACATGCACGAATGGAAGTTGTGACGAAAAGAGGCAAATCTCCATTGAATCCAATGAATTTCCGAGTTAATAAACAGCGGCAACCACAATATAGTGTTCAAGTTCAAAAAAAATGGGAGCGCTCAGATTATGTATTCCCAGGAAAGATGAGTGATTGATAATGGCAGAGAGAATTACTGAAATTAAACGTTTAAAAAAATCATATGAGCAAATTAAACAAGAAAGTTTGAATGATGTTATCGATGCAATTGTAGAAAATAAAGATAGTATTTTAAAAGCAATACGTTTAATTGGTATACTAGATGAAGCTAAAATTCTGGATGCATTAAATGGTGGTTTAAAAGCAAGACAAGTCATCATTAATAAATTTGCCGTTGAATTGAATAAAGATATATATTCAGGCGTTTTAACAAATATGGCACAACTTGTCTTTTTGCTAGGAGAATTAGATGTTAAAGATTTAAGTGAATTATTATCTCGTTTAAACAGAGGGATACATGCTGCGAATCTAACAAAACCTGGTGACAAAACAACAATTAAAAATCTTGTTGGATTTTTACGTGATGATGATCTCAATCGTAGTATGACTTATATGTTAAATCTGCTTAGAGGAATGTCTAGTAATAACTAAATCTATTACGGTTTAATACACTTTTAAACTAACATCTATACCTTAAATTTCTAGTACATTTGATATAAAAACTTTTTAACGTATTATGAGTCGACATTTATTCTTCTAATCATGTATGATGAATAATGTTATTAAAAATCATAGAAGGAGTGACGCATATCAATCCTAAAGTATTAAAAGCTCTAGCAATCACATCTAATGTACTATTAGTTATTGGAATCATTTGTCTAATTATGCTAAAACTCATGTTAGCTATTGCATTTTTTGTTGTATCATTAACAATTAGTCTCGTTATTTTTAATGTTATGTTCAGACACCGTACAGGTATGAAAATTGCAATTAATGTCTCTTTCTTTATAGTGATGATTGCTATCGTAGTAGCCTATTTTGTATTATCTTAAAATTTTTAGGAGTTTGTTGAAATGTTAAAGAATACTCGGCTTCGTATGACAACATTGTTCATAATTAGCATACTCGCTATTTTAGCAATACTTTTTCTTATATTTGATACAAACCTTTTTAAAAATGATGTTAAACATACATTTAAAGAAGCGGTGTCACTTCAAACAAGTGAAGGAAATATCCATACTAAAGAAGTTAATGGTAAGTTTATATATGCTTCCAAACAAGATATAGAGAAAGCTATGCAAATAAAACATAGTGATAACAATTTGAAGTACATGGATATATCAGAAAAAGTACCTATGTCAGAGAAGGAAGTTAACCATATTTTAAAAGGAAAAGGTATTTTAGAAAATAAGGGATCAACGTTTATTAAAGCCCAAGATAAATATGAAGTGAATATCATATATCTCATTAGTCATGCACTAGTTGAGACAGGAAATGGTCAATCAGATTTATCAAATGGAATTAAAGAAGGTGACCATCACTATTATAACTTTTTTGGTATTGGTGCTTTTGACGAAGATGCTGTAAAGACTGGTAAAAGTTTTGCTAAACAGAAGAAGTGGACCACTCCTGAAAAAGCGATAATGGGCGGCGCGTGGTTTGTGAGATTCCATTACTTTAAAAATAATCAATTGAACTTATATCAAATGCGGTGGAATCCACAAAATCCAGGCCAACATCAATATGCTAGTGATATTCAGTGGGCTAATAATATAGCTGATTTAATGGAGAAATACTATGATAAATATGGAATAAAAAAAGATCATATAAGAAAAAAATATTACAAATAAATAAAATTAGAGAATGATTGAGCAATCAACTAAGTGTTTCATTCTATTTGGGCAATTTATATATGAAAAGCTTCAAACAGAATAGTTTTAACTTTGCCAATGATTAGCTATATGATAAAAAACTTGGGACAATAAAAGATGTCTCAGGTTTTTTAGCTTTAAAAGAATATTCGGAAGCATATATCCATGTAGAATATTTAAATATTTTTTTACAATAGAGTGAAAATTTAAATTGAGCATTAACGATAGAACGAATAGATATATTCATTATTTTTAACAAGAGAATTGTATTAATTGACAATTAAAATAGAAGGGTTTGCTTTTCAACATGTGTGTGTGTGCTAAAATAATAAAGAATGATAAATTTGAGGTGTAAAACATGAAAATAGCAATAGTAGGCGCAGGTATAGGTGGTTTAACTGCTGCTGCGTTATTAGAAGAACAAGGTCATCAAGTTAAAGTGTTTGAAAAAAATAATTCTATAAACGAATTGAGCGCTGGTATTGGGATAGGAGATAATGTTTTAAAAAAATTAGGGCATCATGACCTTGCTAAAGGCATTAAAAATGCTGGTCAAAATCTTACTGCAATGAATATTTATGATGAGCAAGGCACCCCATTAATGAGCGCTAAGTTTAAGACTCATTCCCTAAATGTCGCATTATCTAGACAAACTTTAATTGAAATCATACAGTCATATGTCAAAGAATCATCTATTCACACAGGCTTTAAAGTTACTAAAATTGAACAAACGAGTTGTAAGGTTACCCTACATTTTATCAAACAGGAAAGTGAATCATTTGATTTGTGTATTGGTGCTGATGGGATACATTCTGTAGTAAGAGAGTCTGTAGGTGCGCGAACTAAAATTCGTTACAATGGTTACACATGTTTTAGAGGAATGGTTGAAGATGTACAATTTAATGACCAACATGTTGCGAATGAATATTGGGGTGTTAAAGGGCGAGTAGGTATAGTCCCATTAATTAATCAACGTGCTTATTGGTTTATTACTGTTCATGCTAAAGAAGGAGATCCAAAATATCAATCTTTTGGAAAACCCCATCTTCAAGCATATTTTAATCACTTTCCAGATGAAGTGAGAAAAGTGTTAGAAAAGCAAAGTGAAACAGGTATATTACTTCATGACATATATGATTTAAAACCGCTGAAGACATTCGTTTATGGACGTACTATTTTAATGGGCGATGCTGCGCATGCCACTACGCCTAATATGGGACAAGGTGCTAGTCAAGCTATGGAAGATGCAATTGTATTAGTTAATTGTTTAGAAAAATATGATTTTAATAAAGCGATTGAGCGTTACGATAAACTTAGAGTTAAACATACCGCAAAAGTGATTAGACGTTCGAAAAAGATAGGTAAAATGGCTCAAAAGCATCATAAATTAACTGTTAAACTTAGAAATACCGCGATGAAATTGATACCAAATGCTTTGGCATCAGCTCAAACAAAATTTTTATACAAATCCAAAGAAAAGTAATATATGATGACATATATTGTTAAATGATAAAGTTAAATATTAAAAATGCAGTAATTTTAATAAATAAAGAGCTATGAAGATAGAGACTCAACTCAATATCTTCATAGCTCTTTTTGTGTTTATGTTGTTGAATGCATCAGTTAATTGACAATAAACTGAGGTTCGTCACCATTTAATTTTTTTATTGTATCATTCGCAACAATTTTAGCCATCATATCTCTAGCTTCAAATGTTGCATTACCAATGTGAGGTGTAAGCACAATGTTTTTAAATGATTTTAATGCATCGGTGATTTCTGGCTCAAATTCATATACATCCAATGCAGCACCTTCAATAGCTTTATTATCAAGTGCTTCAACTAAAGCTTGTTCATTTACTATTGGACCACGTCCTGCATTAATTAAATAGGCAGTAGATTTCATTTTATTAAATTGTTCAGTATCAATCATATGATGCAGTGAAGGATTATATGCCGCATTGATTGTAATAAAATCTGCATTTTTAAGTAAAGTATCTAAATCTACATATTTCACACCGATATCTCGCTCTTTTTCCTCTTTACGATGAGGACCAGTGTAAAGTACATCCATATCAAATGCACGTGCGCGTTTAGCCACTGCACCTCCAATTTCACCTAAACCTATAATACCAATAGTTTTTCCTGATACCTCTCTACCTCGGAAGAATAAGGGTGCCCAACCATCAAAGCCTGTTGTTCTGGATAAATGATCTCCTTCTACAATTCTACGCGCTACTGATAAAATTAAGCCGATTGTTAAATCAGCAGTAGCATTTGTCGAAGCGTGTGGTGTATTTGTAACATCTATATTTTGTTGTCTTGCATATTCGACATCAATATTATTAAAACCTGCACCATAATTCGCTATAATTTTAAGGTTATTAGCACTATCAATAATATCTTTATCAACAGAAGTTGATAGTAAACTTACTAATGCATCTGCATGTTCTACCCCTTTTTTTAAGGTTTCTTTATCAATAAGCCCCTCGCCATCATACATGTCTACCTCAAAATGTTCTTTCAATAAGTTAAGTCCCACTTCAGGTATTGCGCCTGCAATATAAACTTTTGTCATAACCATCACTCCTTCTTTTATGAATAGTATAGTAAAATAAGAAAGCGCAAACAATCATTAAACCTTAATGATTGATATTAATAACTTATTAAACGTAATCCAACAACTGAAATGATGATTAATAAAATACATAAAATTCTACTTATACGTGTAGACTCTCCATAAAAAATCATTCCAATCAATGTACCACCAGCTGTACCAATTCCTGTCCATATAGCGTAGGCAGTCCCCATAGGAATAGATACCATTGCAAATTTTAACGTACTAAAGCTTAATATAAATGCTAATCCTAAAAAAATGACATAAATTTTATTCTTTGTACGTGATAGCTCGTTTAAAAGAACAACACCCAAAATTTCAAAACTTCCGGCTATCATTAGAAATAACCAAGCCATACTTTTTATCTCCCTTCTTTCGTTGCATCAGTTGTAAGTTTTAATCCTATTATTCCTAAAATAAGGGTCATTATTAAAAATATTTTAGTGAAAGTAAATGGTTGGTTGAAGAAAATCATATCAACTAACACTGTACCAACAGCACCGATTCCAACAAAAAATGCATATACTGTACCAACTGGTAAGTGCTTCGAAGCATCAATGACTAGAAAAAAGCTTAAAGCAATAAAAAAGAGGGTGAATATCCATGTAAACAATGAATGCGCTTGATCAAGTCCGGTGACCCAGATGATTTCAATAAAACCGGCTAATATAACTTTAAGCCATTGCATTCTTTTATTCCTCCTATTAAAGTAATAGAACCATTTTCTCAAATTAGTAACTTCGAGGCAATGGCTTCTCACAAACATTCCCATTAAATAAAAAATCCAATCTATTCTTACACAAGAATAGATTGGAGCAATTTTATTAGTTTAAATACTGATTAGTTTAGGTGGATGTAATTATATGAACTTGCTTCACTGGCAGAGATTGTTCGTGTACTTATAGAGAATGGACCACCATCATAGTTCATTTCTGATACAGTAATTGAACCATCATTATTGACACTTTCAACGAAAGCAACATGTCCGAAAGCACCTTCAGATGATTGCATAATTGCACCTTCTTCAGGTGTATTATTTACAGTGAATCCTGCTGCTTGAGCTGCAGATGCCCAGCTATTTGCATTCCCCCATGTTGATCCGATTTTTCCACCAGTTTTATCGTAAACATACCAAGTACATTGGCCAGAAGTATATAAATTTCCTGATTTAGAAAATGATACATCAGTTGTACTATAGTTATACGTACTTTGTTGTTGATTATTATTTTCAGCCGCATCAGCATGTGTTGTGTGACCTAGAAATGCTATACCAAGTCCAGCTACCAATGTCGAGATTGTTTTGATTTTTTTCATAATATTTAACGCCTCCAAAAATTGTAATATTTATTAGATGTACTGCAAATTGATTTAAAAAATTATTAACATGTTTACTCATTCATGTGTGTGCATGTAGTTGTTCTTAACAACACTGAATACTTTAACAGATTTAATTGAAAATATGGGGATTGTTACTTATTCGTAAACAAAATAAAAAAACCTTGATTATCTATGTAATAAAAGATAACCAAGATTACGAACTCAATTTATATTGTTAATGTGCTTCAAATCAAGATTTGAAGGGTCATAATGTAAATAATTTTAAGTGTTTTATTACAATGATTCTGTAATAATGTAACTTATTTTATAAACGGTATCGTGAGTGGGATAGTGTAAGTTTTGCCAGACATATATTTTACGCAAGCAATAATTGTACACACAAATGACATTATTAACAATGCCAATAAGATGAAGACTACCACCAGTAGCAAAATTAATAATAAGATGGCTAAACTTTCACTTATATTCATTAAAGGAACAATCATAAACATACATATCACGCCTACTGTTGAATAGATAGTATAAGAAATAAAATAGTTCAGATACGTTTTCCCAGATACATCAACAAGTCGAGACTCTTTACGTTTGAGTAACCAAATAATCAAAGGACCAATGATACCAGTAAATAAATTAACATTGCCATTAAACGATTATCTTGACTTTCCTCATTTTGAATAGTTGATTGGTGGTGAATTGTATTGTCATTCGATAAATTGTCTGTTGAAGCTTGATTAGACACATTCTTAGATTCTAATTCATTGTAATTCGTTTCTTTGTCCATAATAGGTTTTGCCTCCATTTGTAAAAAATTTACTTAATATAACTATAATTGTATCAATAATTAATTATTTATTAAATGTTAAATTTGATCTTTATATCGATTGACGAAGTAGTTTGAAATATAGATAATTTGGTTATATAGTACTGTTGTTATTAATAAAATTTTAAGCGTTATATATAATAGTAAAGTAAACGATAAAATTTCAAATTATAATGCAGTTCTAGTACATATTTTAATTATTACATACATGTGGAGAGGCACATCGTTCAATCAGATTATGTTTGAATTGAGAACCACTCCTTTTTTATGGTAAGAATACAAAATATTATAGTGACTTATTGTAGTATAATCCTAAAAATTTAGTGAAATGAGGTAAAAAAATGAAAATAGCTATTGTAGGTTCAGGTAATGGTGCAGTAACTGCTGCAGTGGATATGGTAGATAAAGGGCATGATGTACGATTATATTGTCGTAATGAATCTATTAGTAAATTTGATGCGGCCCTAGAAAAAGGTGGTTTTGATTTTAATAATGAGGGAGAAGAGAAGTTTATAGAGTTTACTGATATTAGTGATGATATGGAGTACGTTTTAGATGGTGCAGACATCGTCCAAGTTATTATTCCTTCATCATTTATTGAATATTATGCTAAAGTGATGTCAAAATTTGTGACGAACGACCATCTCATTTTCTTTAACATTGCTGCTTCAATGGGCTCAATACGATTTATGAATGTATTAGAAGATCGTCATATTGATGTACATCCACATTTTGCAGAAGCAAATACATTAACATATGGTACACGTGTTGATTTTAACAATGCTAAAGTAGATTTATCTTTAAATGTTCGCCGTGTGTTCTTTTCAACATTTGATCGTAGTGAGTTAAATGAAAGTTATGAAAAGGTATCTAAAATTTACGATTATCTTGTGAAAGAAGAAAGTTTACTTAAAACGAATCTTGAAAATGGTAACCCAGAAGTACATCCTGGACCAACATTATTGAACGTTGGACGTATTGATTACTCAGATGAGTTTTCTTTATATAAAGAAGGCATAACAAAGCATACTGTGAGATTATTACATGCTATTGAGATAGAACGTTTAAATTTAGGGAGAAAATTAGGTTTTGAATTATCGACTGCCAAAGAATCAAGGATTCAAAGAGGTTATTTGGAACGTAAAGATGAGGATGAACCGTTAAATCGTCTTTTTAATACTAGCCCTGTGTTTTCTCAAATTCCAGGACCGAATCATGTTGAAAATCGTTATTTAACTGAAGATATTGCATATGGATTAGTATTATGGTCTAGTTTAGGACGTGTCATTGATGTCCCAACACCTAATATTGATGCTGTTATTATGATAGCTTCAACAATTCTTGAACGCGATTTCTTTGAAGAGGGCCTCACTATCGAGGAATTAGGCTTAGATAAATTAGGATTAGAGTAATGTTTAGCAATTAAAATTTAAGAAAAGAGGTTTTGTTTCAAATCATACTGAAGGGAGCAAAAGTATGACTCAAAAGTATAGATATCCTACATTTTTAGAATCTATTTCAACTATTTTAGTTATGGTTGTCGTTGTGGTAATCGGTTTTGTTTTCTTTGATGTTCCGATACAAGTACTATTATTAATTTCTTCAGCTTATGCAGCATTGATTGCACATAGAGTGGGGTTAAAATGGAAGGATTTAGAAGAAGGGATTACTCATCGATTGAGCACGGCGATGCCAGCCCTCTTTATTATTTTAGCTGTTGGAATCATTGTAGGAAGTTGGATGTATTCTGGAACAGTTCCAGCGTTAATTTACTATGGACTTAAATTTTTAAACCCAAGTTATTTATTAGTATCTGCATTTATAATCAGTGCAATGACTTCAATTGCTACAGGAACAGCTTGGGGATCAGCATCAACAGCAGGCATTGCACTCATATCAATCGCTAATCAATTAGGTGTACCAGCAGGTATGGCTGCTGGTGCCATTATTGCAGGGGCGGTTTTTGGTGATAAAATGTCTCCATTATCTGATACTACAAATTTGGCAGCTCTCGTAACTAAAGTTAATATTTTTGCTCATATTAAATCGATGATGTGGACAACAATCCCTGCATCTATAATAGGGTTGGCTATATGGTTTATTGTTGGATTACAATTTAAGGGAGACGCAAATACACAACAAATTCAAAAGCTATTAAAAGAATTATCAACAATTTATAACTTGAATTTTTGGGTATGGATCCCACTTATTATCATCATTTTATGTTTAATATTTAGAATCTCTACAGTACCGTCAATGCTTATCTCTAGTATTAGTGCTTTAGTTATTGGAACATTCAACCATCAATTTAATATGAAAGATGGTTTTAAAGCTTCTTTTGATGGATTTAATCATACGATGCTACACCAGTCTCATATTTCGGATAATGCCAAGACGTTGATAGAGCAGGGTGGAATGATGAGCATGACTCAAATCATTGTAACTATATTTTGTGGTTATGCTTTTGCTGGTATTGTTGAAAAGGCAGGTTGTTTAGACGTAATTTTAGAGACAATAGCTAAAGGAGTAAAGTCAGTTGGAACACTAATATTAATAACTGTAGTTTGTAGTATTATGCTTGTATTTGCAGCAGGAGTTGCTTCAATAGTTATTATTATGGTAGGCGTACTTATGAAAGATATGTTCGAAAAGATGAATGTCTCAAAGGCAGTGTTATCGCGCACACTTGAAGATTCAAGTACAATGGTATTGCCGCTCATTCCATGGGGCACATCTGGTATATATTATGCACAGCAACTTAATGTTTCAGTTGATCAGTTCTTTATATGGGCAATCCCATGTTACTTATGTGCATTCATTGCAATAATTTATGGCTTTACAGGTATAGGAATTAAAAAAATAAGTAGAAAATAAGTTTAAATATTATTGTAAGTGGAATGTAAATAATAGTTGAAACATTAACTTACGATATGAATTGTAGCTATAGTATCATAAGGCGTTTCAAGTTTGTTAATATCCTTTATGTACATATCATGTATTTGTCTTGTAGCGAAATAAATTCATGACAGTACACGACGAATTCTTTTGACACTATTTTTGAAATGGCATAATTATTGAGAAAACTACCACAACAATTGAATTTGTTTAAAGTTGTAATTGAGGTTAAAGCGTTTATTAATACGTTTTAATCTCAATTTTTTAATATCTAAAATCATAGAGCGTTGATGTATTACTTTAAACTTATATAAAGAAAAAGGCTCTACACTGTATAAGTTGGTAAAATACTGCTAAAAAATACCTGAGACATTGATTATCATTGTCTCAGGTATTTGACTATGTTATACAAGTTTTATATATGATTAGTGAATATAATTATATGAAGCAGCTTGGCT
>NZ_KV822074.1:0-1495 GCF_001815825.1 Staphylococcus sp. HMSC068G11 | reverse complement strand
TATGCCTTTAATGTGGCAAAACTATGCCTTTAACATCTCGCATTCATTGTCGCTCTAAGGCTCACATAGTGTCTAAAAAGGTTTTAAAAAGGTTTATAAAAAGATATTAAAAAGTTCGGGACAATTTGCCCCTCACAAATTCAAAAGACAAAAAGGAAACCAACCACATTTGTGGTTGGTTTTTATTATTTAAAAAAGTAATAAGTGATATAACTTTAATGCATTATTCCAATTGCTTTATTGACATTGAGCCTCTGAACCCTTAATAAACCCTAAAACTGTCGACTCGTCGGTTTCATAGCTCACGCTATACCGACATTCGTCGAAACAGTTTAATTAAGGGTTCTTCTCAATGCTCAATAAATTTTCTCGGCATAAATGCATGTGATATGATTAATGTAGTACTCCTTTTCATTTAACACATCAAAAACTATTCTTCAGACTACTCATTTTTTGAGTAGTCTTTTTATTTTGCATTTTAAGCCCTTTCTAGGACATTTTATTATTCCACGTAAAAAAATTACCTAAAAACTTTTTTTGTTCAACAGAGAGGTTATAAATCATTTTAAAATTTCTTTCCAAACATTTTTAGAAAGAAAAATGTATTTTTTATCTCAATTGCTCTTCTCAATAAAAAACTAAAACCTGAAAAATAGGTGTATAATGTAACTTTGTATTTTAAATGTATTTTAAAGAGCATAAGAGAAATCCTGCACAAAATATCTCCATTCGGTAGCCATTTTTGTTGAAAACATTGATTTGACAGTGTCAAATAGGATTCCTTTTTATGCGCTGAAATTTGTTATATGGAGACCGAATGTATACTAAAAAGATACTGAATAGATCCCAAAAATTAAAAATGGCTACCGAATGGAGATATAAAAATGGAGCCATTTGGTATACATTTTTACGAAATCCTTACAAAAAATATTATTATATTTAGACAGCATTACCAATTTTTTAAGAAGTAATTTTGCTTTACGAAATTCCAAATTGTTGTCATTGAATATGATTTTTCATCGTATCAATAGTTGATACCTATCAACAATTACTTTTTCGTTTGTCCACGTTCAACATCAAAGCTATGCTGGCATAGATAGTCTGTTAATTCGTCATGTATTTCATTAACTGTTCGGCGATTCAAAGGAATAAAATAAGGGTGCATATGTGGCACTATTTTGTCCATTTGTACTTTGGCGGAAACAGCATTCTCTTGTTCCATTTCTTTACCTTTAACATCACTCATTTTATTCTTCTGCGCATTCCAAGCTAACTTCAATTCAAGCCACCTCTTTGAAGGTTTTGATTTGCTTGTGGTTCTCTACTTTCAACAATACTTCTCTGATGGATAATGACGGGTACTCTCAAAGTGACGTCTCAAAAATACGAAGCTGTTTTACAATGAGAGTATATCGAGCTCTGGCGAGGACCTCACTGCATTCAAAAAATATTTTTGAATTTCGTTCTATAGCTAACAAATGACATACGCATTATC
>NZ_KV822073.1:0-145252 GCF_001815825.1 Staphylococcus sp. HMSC068G11 | reverse complement strand
TGGTTAGCTATATTTTTTACTTTGCAACAGAACCTTCTTTTAAATAGTTTATAAGCCTAAAGCTAAAATACAACAACTGTTGAAGATAGTAAGCGTGAGACAAATTTAATATTCTTCATCTATAGGATTGAATATATCCGTATTTCCACCTTGTTCTTGCACAATTTTAGATGCTACTTCGTTTCCCCATATACAAGCTTTTTCAATACTTTGGTTATCTAGCAAACCTGCTATAAAAGCTGCTGTGTGTGAATCACCAGCGCCTATAGTATCAGTTACAGGAACCTTTTCCCCCTCTAAAATCTTAACTTTACACTTATTTGCTATAAGAGTACCTTCGTTGCCTAACGTAACTATCACAGGTTGATTAGTCTGTTTACTTACTTCTAATGCCGCATCTTTCACATGATTCTCACTACTCAATTGTAATATTTCATCTTCGTTGGCATGTACTATTGTGTTTATTTCAAGCAACTTCCTTATACTCTCACAGTTCATTTTATTAATCCTTGGTGAGGGGTCAAAAATAATTGTAGTTTTCTCGTTTAAACGACTAAATTCTTCTAATAAAACTTCGTCTGAAGGAGGTTCAAAAGAATAACCTGACACATAAATATAATCATACTTATTAAGATCAATTTCTTTAAACCAATTATTTTTCCAAGTCATTTCAACTCCAGGTATCGTTAAAAAAGTGCGTTCCCCATTATTTTCAACGATACATAACGTCCAACCATTATCACCTAATATATTATTTAATAATGAAGTTTTGCCTTCTTTTTTTAACTTATTTTCAATAATTGTTCCATTAGGACCATCGCCAACGGGCACCATCAAATCATAATTAGCTTTGAACTGACTAAGTATATCGCCTACATTATATGCGCAACCACCTACTATTGTCTTCTCAGAGTGGGCAAATTCGTCCGATCCACTACTTGGTATACTATTAACATTTAAAATCACATCAATAACAGCACTGCCGATCACCAAAACCTTTTTTTGGCTATTAATCTGGTGATATTCTCTTGATGAACTTTTCATTTTTTAGCCTTCTTTCTGTGAGTATTTAAAGAAATATTAAATATATAATATAAAAATCCGCTAACCATAAATGTTACAATTATATCAAAACTTGAAGAAGTAAAAATGTTTATTAATGCACCTACTATTACTGCTATACTCCAGACCATTACTGTTTTAATATTCAGACTATTATACTGGGGATCGCAAACCAATTTTTTTTCATAGCCTATATTTTTTCTCAATGTTGCATAATCAACAATGAAAATTGCAGACCAAGCAGCTAATCCAATACCCAAAACTCCTAAAAACATTTCAAAAAAAGCGAGAAAATTTCTGGAAACTACTAAGACATAAATAGGAATGGCAATAATAATAATTGAATGAATAATAATAACTGTAGAATTTTTTACTTTCAAATCAAAAGTACTCATAATTAATCTTGAGGACTTTAAACCTAAAAAACACATAGGAGTAAGGCCACCTAAAGCAGATATTAAGTAAATTACTGTCATCCAATTTGGTAGTACTTCGCTAATTAATAAGATTGGATTTTCTGCATTTGCTAATTGTGGCTCTGAAGTAGCTAATAAAATTCCAGTACTTATAATGATAAATAAAGGGATAAACGCGCCAGCTGTAACACTAGTGATTATTGATAAAGAACTGTTCGATTTTTTTTGAAAACGGCTATAATCTGCAGCTGCGTTAGTCCAAGTCAATCCAGTCCCTACTATTACAAAGGCTAATGCAGGTAGAAAACCTTTAAGCCAAGACCCAGATTTCATAGAAAAAAGAGCGTTCCAATCAGTATTAGTAATTAAAATTGTTATAACTAATAAGGTTAATGCACCAAATACATATGTGAAAAATGTTTGTACTGATACAAGTACTTTTTGTGAAAAAAGAACAGATATAATAACTAGCCCAGCAAAAATCGCTAAACTCATCAAAATTAGAAATGTACTAGTCTTAAAACCAAAAGTATTGAATAAAGCCAGAAGAGTTAAAGTTCCTGTAGAAACATTAACAGATAACCAACCAACTTGACCTACCCAGCCAATTAAAGCAGGTATATGATTGCCTTTAAATCCAAATGGTGCTCTTGAGAGCATAAATGTTATAGCTCCACTATCTCTACCAGCTACACTTATATAACCAACTAGAACAAAGGATAACGGTCCTATTATAGCAATCAAAATTGATTGTAAAAAGCTCAATCCGTAACTTACTATGACAGCGCCATAAACTATCCCGAGAATACCTAGATTGGCTGCAAACCATATAAAAAATAAGTCGATAGGTTTCCCGTTTTTTTCACTTTCAGGAAGAAAGATTTCTTCTTTTTCCATAACGAACACCTCGATTTTTTATAACATTTTATTTTTTTCGAGCGTAGTTGCATATTGTTCTAAGTTCACACTATTGTGTTTGTCGATAGTCTCTATCCAAAGTTTTTTAAAATTACTATATCCGTATTTAGCTCCCGATATAGCAGTTGCCATAGCGCCAATTGTGTCAGTATCCCCACCGATATTCGCACAAAAAATTGCGCATTTATTGGGGTCTTTACAAAAATAAGCAATTGCCAAAGCAGTGGGGACCGATTCAGTTAATGATGTTCCGCATCCTATCACATCATAAAGCCAGAGCGAATATTCTTCCTCACTTTCGAAATGATTGGCAAACTGAACTGCTAATTTTAATCTTTCTGCTATTGATGCAGAAAAAGTTTGTTCTCCTTCTTTAATAGCTATATCGTGAATATCCAAAACGCCTTCTATAATTTCTTTCCAATTCTTATCTTCCGCTGCCAATGTTACTGCATAAGCAATCATACTAGCTCCGGCTATTGCAACATCACTTGTGTGAGTAGCTTCACTAATTTCCTTAACATAATTTACAAGCTCTACTTTTTGATCTTTAGAAAATAAAGTACCAATAGGAGCAATTCTCATAGCCGACCCATTAGTTAATGCATTTTTTGTATAGAATTGGGAATCTTCTCCTTGTATTATTGCAGTTAAAGCTGCTTTAGAACTTGGGCCAAGAATATTATTTTTAAATGCGTTTGTAGCATTGGCCCATTCAATCAATTCGTCTGCTATGATTTTTTTTGAAGGTTCAAAATGATTTTTATTTAGTGCATCAATGATTAGTAGTGATTGTGCAGTATCATCTGTAAACTGTCCTTTGGTGAAATTTCTGGCTACCTTATTTTCATAAGGACCATCTAAAAAAGTTGTGATTTTCCCAAAAAAATCTTTAATTTTGTTGCGATTCCATAATTCTGAAGGCATACCTAAAGCGTCTCCAATAGCTTGGCCATATAAAGTTCCTAATATTTTATCTTTCATTATAAAACTCCCTTCTTGTCCACTTATACGTACGAGTTAATTTTTTATTTTAGAGCGCTTACATTTTATTGTCAAAATTTTAATATAAATCCCTTCCTTTTATACTATACACAATCTATTTTTTAGTTTTATTTGTGATACGCTTCGCCTCTCATGATCTTAAATGCGCGATAAATTTGTTCTATCAATATGACGCGCATCATTTGGTGTGGGAAAGTCATATTACTGAATGATAAAGAGTAATTGCTGCGTTGTAAGACGTCTTGGTGTAAACCATTGGAGCCACCTATGACAAATGTAAAGTCGCTTTGACCTTGTGTCATGCGTGTTTGTAGTTCTTTAGCGAGTCCTTCTGAAGACAACATTTTGCCTTTGATTTCCAACGTGATTACTGTAGATTGGGGTTTAATCTTATTGAGTAGGCGTTGCCCTTCTTTTTCTTTGACTTGTTCTATTTCTTTGTCGCTCATATTTTCAGGTGCTTTTTCATCTGGTACTTCTATTAATTCGATTTTCGTGTAAGGTCCTAATCTTTTTTCATATTCTGCAATGGCTTGCTTCCAATATTTTTCTTTTAGTTTTCCAACTGATAAGATAGTAATCTTCATTTTATCCTCCAAAAGTACATGATTTATTCGAGTTATCCACAAGTTATACACTTATGCACACAATTCCCTCTTAGTATAACAATTAAATTAACATTTTCTTAGTGTTTTTTAAGAATTATACACAGATTTAAAGAAATATATTGTGAATTTGTGGATAAGTCTGTGAATAATGTGGGTATTGTACACATTTCTGGATAACTATTGTCTAATCAGTGGATAACTTTACGGTCGTCTTAATGTTCTTTTTACAATTATTCCCTATATTTCAGACCTTTTAGACTCACTTACTTCAAATACCGTCATTGATATTCTATTTTCCACACGCATCTTTTTTAGCCTAAATTAATATCACCATTATATTTATGTAAGCGAATTATCATCTAGCAGTATATGTATCACCTCTACCTGAGTCTCATCAATCATCATACGACATTCAATCAAATATATGAGTGCTCCACTTTCACCCCAATTAAGCATATAATCAATTAAATGAATTCATATTAACTATGATGATATTGACTTGATAAAGTCTCACATGACAATGCTTTGAATTATAAAATAATAATGAAAGCATTGGTAGATCATTTATTGAGTTGAATCATACATGTTTTGAACATAAAAACTCACTTTTATATTAAATAGTATGTCCACTAACTATAAATACAATATATTTAAATATTATTTAAATGTCAATTTTTATTTTGTTACAATTTATAAATGTTTTTAAATTGTAACTTTATATTTAAGCTTTTATGAGAGTCTTAATATTTTATTTATTCATATTTTTACAACATTACTTTTTTATCAACTAGGAAAATATTAGGAAGTGTAATATAAATCACAAAGCGTGTAAGACATCGTTCTCCCCCTTCCATGATGCGCTTTCATTTCAAAAAAAATCCCTAAATCAATCATTCATGCACTAGCCCAATTAAACTAACACGTAATCATTCCCTGCACTTCTCCTGACCACTTTTCCAAAAAAATAACCTACTTAAGCGCAATACTTAAGTAGGTCGTTTGTCTTACCTCTATTCAATTATAGTGTATAAATCGGTGTGGCTTGTGCTTTATCGGTATCGCAAAGCAATACTTCTTTCTCTGTATCGATATCATGTTCGTTGAGCACTTGTCCAACACTCATGCGTGCGAGGTCTTTCATATTATTGTCTTGTGATAAATGAGAGAGGTATATACGTTTCGTATTACCTGTAATGACATCACTCATCGCAAGACCCGCGTCTTCATTGGATACGTGACCCATATCACTTAAAATACGTTGTTTCGTCTTCCATGGATAGCGACACATGCGTAACATATCGACATCGTGATTACTTTCAAACATAAAGACATCACTACCTTGAATCATACCTTTCATACGATCTGAAACGTAACCAGTGTCAGTAATCATCGTGAATTTCTTATAGTTATTGTGGAAAATGTAGAATTGTGGATCAATCGCGTCATGTGACACGTTAAATGATTCTATATCAAATCCTGCAAGTGATTTCGTTTCATATGGATTAAAGATAAATTTCTGATCCATTGGAATGCGACTATCTTTCTTCTCTATCGCTTTCCATGTATTCTCATTCGCGTAAATCGGAAGTTTATATTTACGTGCTAAGACACCAAGACCTTTAATATGATCGATGTGTTCATGTGTCACTAATATTCCGTTTAAATCCTTAATGTTTCTGTCAATTTGGCTGAAAAGTTCTTCCATCTTCTTGCCAGTTAAACCTACATCGACGAGTAGGCTACCTTTCTCACTTTCTACGTAAGTGGCGTTACCTGTACTACCACTTGCTAATACACTCATACGTATCAAGCGACTCATCCTTTCTCATATTTACCATAGTTATTTGTTTATAGGGCTGCGGGGGAACTCGAGTGTCTTACGCTTTATTGAGTTACTTCGACTAAGTTGGGTTTCACTCAATGTTGATTTTTTATCCTAAATTGCGTAGATATTTTAAAGTTTCGATATTCTTTAATACAATTATTCAAATATCGAAACGTCACGTCCTCTAAATTTCCTTTATATTATACTATATCAATTTTAAAAGTTGAGTTCCAATAGTCCGTTTATACATGATACTAACGGCCATTTAAAATACACACCGCTTCATAACTACGTCGATATTGAGCCTGGCATTACATCCTCTTAAACGACCTAACATATCGACCAACATCATTTTTGATATCCATCCTATTTAATTACTCAATCATTTTCAATACGTAAAAAAGCCTGAGATTACTCATCGGTGTCTCAGGCTTAGTTTATATTATCTTATATAGCTTCATAATCAATCCGTAACCCATCACATGTCGTTGGTTCGATAAATGACTTCCAACACAAGTACACCAAAGTTTGCTCTAGACAGTACAAATTAACGTAACCTTCTATGCTATCGCTTGGCGATTTTATTCAAACGTCACGCCACGCATCAATAATCTCTAATAATCAATCACTTTCGGATTATGATTTGTAGCTTCTACATAATAGGTTTGAACTTCATCCTTGCCTTTATGTTTTACTTTAATTTCCCAGTTAGGTTGGAGTAATTGAACGTTTGTTTCCTTTACAACTGAATAATAGCCTAGGCGAGCGTCTAACACTTGATCATTTTGTTTTAGATATCTATTGTAATAAAGAGCTTCAATAGCTTTACGCGGCGTAATAACTTGCTTCTTCGTGCTATTTGAACCTTTAGCTACTTGTATATCATCCATCGCTGTCTGTTTATAGCTTGTCGCCTTGCCATCGCTCAAATTAAACGTTAGGCGTGCTTTACTATTATTCATAATTGGATAATCTTTATACGTTTGTTCGTAAGTGACTTTATCTTTAGTTAAATCACTTAATTGATACTCTTTACCGTTAAAGATTTTCTTTGCAATGTACTCTTTGATATCTTGTAAGTTCTTATCACTCACTTGAACGCCTTTATCAATATCTCCTTCAAGTGTTTTATCGGAATCAGACGTTTGCATACTTGAATGATCTTTCGCATAACTTGAGAAATTCTTTGAACGGGCAGTAATTTGTTCAAGTTCAGTATCTTTCACGCTTTGATTCAAGACATCCTTGGGCACGTCAATTTCTTCTTGTTGAAAATTGACCTCGTTTACCTTTTCCGAGTCATTAACTTGTGATTTATTCACTTTATCAATATAAACGATGACTAAAAAGATGTTCACAAGAATAAAAACGAAAATGAAAAGTGTCTTCGTGAGTTTCCAGTTCATTTATTCAAGCCTCCCATCTTTATAGGCATACCAATTGCCATCGTATTCTACAAACCAACGTGGTATTAATTCACAGTTACGTTGAACTTCAATATCTTCGTTATTTGCCTTGTCGTCCATATCATAACCAATCGCAATGTTCGTTACCTTTTCAAAATCAATATCAGGATGGTTGGCTAATGCAGAACGCACGGACTCAACGGTAGGGACGGATTTAGATTCTTCACTGTTCAGTGTGACGTCCGTCTTAAGTAGCGAACGTTGATAATCGTAAACGCCTTTATCTCCCCATGTGACTTGGATTTCATTGAAGTTCTGTTTATTAAACGTTGGGTGACCGTTGAGGAATCGTTGATATGTGAGTTTCCCCGTTCTATTATCTGTTTTAAATAGGCGATAATCTTCATTTAAGAAGCCACCATGACTATTTATAAACTCGTATGTGCCTGGGATGGTTTCTTGCATGTTGCTTGAACTTTTTGCGTCTTCAGATAAATTCTTATAATGATACATTTCATCTTTATCATTATAGTTGGCGACACCAGTATTGTTGTTGTATGTTGTCGTACCACTTTGAGAGCTACGAACAATCGTTGAATCATCAAATAGTATTGAGTTCATGCGTTCAACACTGATCGTATTGAAGACCATGCGATACGTCTTTAAGTCTTTCGGTTTGCTTGGTGCAAACACGTGTGTTGCTTTGTCGATTGTATCTTTATTCGTGATGATTTCCGTATAGGGCTGCATGTCAGGTTCGATACTTTTAAAAGCTTTGTCAACATTATTCCCTTTCATCGTTGTCTTAAGTTTAACTACTTCATGACGGTCTTTGCTAATCGCATATAGTACGACGTGGTTATTATGATCTTGATCGATGAGGAGGCGATCAAAATTAAAGTTATTCGGCACTTTCGCATCGATATCGAGTACTTGACTTAAGTATGTTGAAAGTGGCAAATCATAAGTAAAATCTAGGACGATAAAGTCGTTGCTTAGTTCAGGTATAACAAGGTTATGTTCCCTTTTCAGATGTGATACAGATTTAACTTCTTGATTCTTTAAAGGTTGAATCATCTTGTCTAAGACTGCACCTGATGCCACTGTTCCTTGAGATTTTTCATCTCTAGAATGCACGATTTGAAATGGTGTAATCGTTCCTTCCATTTCTGCAGTCATTGGTTTAGTAAGTGGTTTAGGCTTATCACTTTTACTATTATCCGTGTTATCAATATTTGAAAGGTCTGGAGAAAAGTTCCAGACCATGTATGTCAAAACGATACTCATCAAGACGAGTAGGACTAAAATAATTGATTTAGTATGTTCTTTGTTATTCATCCCAATCACCGTCTTCAATGATTTCGCAAGGAAGTGTAATAAAGATTGACGTACCTTGTCCTTCCACACTGTTAGCCCAAATTCGACCGTTATGTGCTTCGACAATCTCTTTGGAAATAGCTAGACCAAGTCCTGTACCACCCATCTTACGTGTACGTGCTTTATCTACACGATAGAATCTATCAAATATTTTATCTACCTTGTTAATCGGTATTCCAATACCATTATCTTTAATACGAATCGTCATTCTATTGTAAAGTGCATTTTGTTTCACATGAAACTCAACGCGTTTCTCGCCACGTGAATATTTCATTGCATTGGTAATGACATTATCAAATACTTGTGTCATCTTGTCTGGATCGATTTCAGCAAAGATGGTTTGCTGCGGAATTTCGCGCACGAATGTCGTATCTTTCGCTGCCATTTCATGACGGTTAATAATTTTGTTGATAAACATATTGAAGTCGATAATTTCTTTCGTAATTTGATCTGATTCATTATCCATTTTAGATAATTGAAGTAAATCATTCACTAAACGAATCATACGTTCAGTCTCTTCGCGTGTGACAGATAGGAATGATGGTGCCAGTTCTTTATCTTGCCAAGCACCTTCTTCAAGTGCTTCGATATAGCTATTCATCGATGTCAGTGGTGTACGTAATTCGTGTGAAACATTCGCAACGAATTCGCGACGTTCACGTTCGACTTGTTGTTGTTCTGTGACATCATGTAGTACGGCAATGTAACCTGTCACGAAACCTGTTTCTTGTACAATCGTACTAAAGTTTACACGTGCAATAATGCCTTCTTCTTCGTTAATATCTAACAAGAAGGAATCACTATTTTCTTGAATTTCTTCTAATGAGAATTCATTTTCTAAGTTAAGGACACCAAGCATGTAGTAGCCGATGACATCTTCTTTCGCGAGACCGAGCATTTTCAACGCCATGTCGTTTGCAATACGTACACGTCCACGGCGATCTGTCGCAAGAATACCATCGCTCATATGCGTGATAACAGAATCTAGGCGACGTTTCTCACTTTCTGTATTCGCTTGTGCTTCTTGGACACGTTTCGATAAGTTATTGAAGGCAAGTGCGAGCTCACCGATTTCATCGTTACCGTATATCTTCACTCGTTGCGTGTAGTTACCCTTAGACATCTCGACGGTTTGGTTACGCATATCGGTTATCGGCTTAGTAATCGTTCGTGCAATGAAGAATCCTAGTATTACTGTAATGAATAGTGATATCGCTGTCCCTACAATGAATATCTGATTAATGTTGTTCAGCTGATTGTATACATCATTAATTTTCGATTCTATGTATATATCACCGATTGTCTGTTTATCGACTTTAACCGGTATATTATATACCCAAACACGCTCTTTACCACTTCCGTAATCCTTAAGAACCATATGATCATTCGTTTGCCCTAAGGAGAGCGCCTTTTGAACTGAACCGTCGTTAACCTTTTGATTGATAAGACCACGGTTAGACTGCTTGGTTGTTGCCATGATGATTTGGTCTTTATCAATAAAGCGTATTTCTCCTATTTCTTGGCGATTCGCATATTCATTCAAAAGGTCTTGGATATCCTTTTGAGCGTTGACTGAACCTTTATCTTTATCTTTATAAACCTTTTCAATATTGACGTCTAATTGCTTCGCATATTGTGTTATGTTCTTCTTGAAGTTATCGAGTAATTCCTTTTCTAAACTATTCGTAAAATACAAACCGATGATTTGCATACCAATAATAATGAGTAGTACATAAACAATAACGAGTTTCGTGTGAAGGGATTGTAGTTGTTTAAGCCACTTCATAAGACGCTCCCTCTAATCATGTTGTTGGAGGAAGTATCCAACGCCTCTACGTGTCACAATATATTCTGGATGAGATGGATCATCTTCAATTTTTTCTCTTAAACGGCGAATTGTTACGTCCACAGTACGAACATCACCGAAATAATCGTAACCCCACACTGTTTGTAGTAAGTGTTCACGTGTCATGACTTGACCCATATGTTTAGAAAGATAATGGAACAGCTCGAATTCACGATGCGTTAATTCAATGTCTTCTCCACGTTTTTTAATTGAATATGCATCTGGATAAATCACAATATCTTTAATTGTAATTTCATTTGTCGCACCACTTACTTCTTGAGCTGGTTGTGAATAATGACGGCGTAAGTTCGCTTTCACACGTGCGATGAGTTCACGAGTACTAAATGGTTTAGTTACGTAGTCATCTGCACCTAATTCAAGACCTAAAACTTTATCAATTTCAGAATCTTTCGCTGTCAGCATGATAATTGGCATTTCATACTTTTTACGCACTTCACGACACACTTCCATACCATCTCTACCAGGTAACATGATATCAAGTAAGACGATATCTGGTTCTTCTTCATAGATTAAATCTACTGCGTCATTACCGTCATAAGCGCAATATACGTCGTAACCTTCTTTTTTTAAATTAAATTCTAAAATATCAGCAATTGGTTTTTCATCGTCAACTACAACAACTTTTCTAGCCATATATTATAAACCTCTTTTCTCAAAGTGTAGTTCTTCCGTTCGTTTACATTGCTAATGTTATATCAAATTTTCGAAGTGCTTCATTATTATTCTGTTCTCTATATAACATATAGCTACCTATTATATAATTTACCATTTATGAACGGTTAATTCTATTTTAGTATTTAAAATTATAGAATAATATTATTTATAATTTTACCATTGAAATACAGTTCCGCAAAATAAGTTAGACTTTTGCAATATGCTTGACGCTTTTGTTTAGGTTTATCATCATATTTTATCGTTTTCGTATATGTCAAAAGTGCAGTAATGACAGTGTTTGTAATGATAGAAATATAAGCATGTATAGGAATATTAAGTTTTCATTGCATGTTAAAAAAGTAGGTAGTGTGTATCAGAAAGATTAATAAAGTGAGGGTACATTGTTGTATGTAAAAAAGCATAAAAAAATGCCTACCCTATTGGGTAGGCAATACGGTCCCGACGGGAATCGAACCCGCGATCTCCTGCGTGACAGGCAGGCGTGTTAACCGCTACACTACGGGACCTAGAATGGTGACTCCTACGGGACTCGAACCCGTGTTACCGCCGTGAAAGGGCGGTGTCTTAACCGCTTGACCAAGGAGCCGTTCTTAAGCACAAGATAGATTATAGCATAGCTCTACTTTTGATGACAAGATATTTTTTACATAAATTTAATAATATTTTTGTTTCGTTAATCAACCAACACAATCATGCTATGAAGCTTACTGTGGAGAAGAATAAAACCATTGATTTCATTCAAAACTCATTTCAAATTGCTGTTTTAAAATAAAACTGGAGTAGGACAAAAGGAGATTGAAAGTCATTGATCTACTCCAAAATAAATAACAAGCGACCATTATGTTGTGGCCGCTTGTTTAAAGATGATTCACTGCAAATATTGATAGATATGAGTTAGAAAGCTTTTTTTACTTTCATGCATATAGCAAGCACTAAGAATAATGTTAATCATTTCGCTCATTGCTCTAATTAAACAAAGCTCACATGCTTTCTTGACGTTTTATTCTACCAAAGTTGCTCTAATAAATTCGTTTGTTCGCGGTCTGGACCTACTGAGAAGATTGAAATATGGACACCGCATAATTCTGAAATACGCTCTAAGTAATTACGTGCATTCTCAGGGAGTTCATCTAAACTACGGCAACCTGTAATATCTTCAGTCCAACCTGGAAGCTCTTCGAAGATAGGTTTACAACGTCTTAATTGATCTAAGTTTGCTGGGTATTCAGTAATTTTTTCACCATCTAATTCGTAAGCAGTACAAATTTTAACTGTGTCTAATCCTGTTAAGACGTCGATTGAGTTAATTGAAAGATCTGTGATACCACTTACACGACGTGAATGACGTAATACAACTGAGTCGAACCAACCTACACGACGTGGACGTCCAGTAGTTGTACCATACTCACGACCCACTTCTCTAATATGGTGGCCATCTTCATCAAAGAGTTCAGTTGGGAATGGACCGTCACCCACACGAGATGTATATGATTTACATACACCAATCACTTTAGATACTGATGTTGGGCCAACACCTGTACCTACTGTAACGTTACCTGCAACTGGATTACTAGATGTAACGAATGGGTATGTACCATGGTCGATATCTAACATAACACCTTGTGCACCTTCGAATAATACCTTTTCATCAGCCACATTTGCATCGTCTAAAATTTTAGCTGTGTCAGTCACATAGTCTTTTAAACGTTGACCTGCAGCATAGTATTCGTCAAAGATTTCATCGAATGTTGGACAAGTTTCGTTAAACATGCCTTTAAAGTATGCGTTTTTATATTCAATATTTTCTTTAAGTCGGCGTTCGAATGTTTCCTTTTCTAATAAATCTGCCATGCGAATACCGATACGTTGTGCTTTATCTACGTATGCTGGGCCGATACCTTTTTTCGTTGTACCGATTTTATTATCGCCACGACGACGTTCTTCATATTCGTCTTGAGCTAGGTGATAAGGTAAAATGACTTGTGCACGATTTGAGATGCGTAGGTTGTCAGTTGAAATGCCACGTTCATTTAACCCATCTAATTCTTTTAATAATGCGACTGGATCTACAACTACACCGTTACCGATTACTGCTAATTTATCTTTATAAAAGATACCTGATGGTACTAAGTGTAATTTGTAAGTTTCTCCACCAAATTGAATCGTATGTCCCGCATTGTTACCACCAGAAAATCTAGCAATTACGTCTGCTTGCTCTGCTAAAAAGTCTGTTATTTTACCTTTACCTTCGTCTCCCCATTGTGTCCCAACTACTACGATTGATGACATATGAGCACCTCCAAGTTTTTCTCGTTTAACCACTAGGTATTTTACCAATATGATTTTGAATTTGCAAATAAAAATCGAACATTAATCAGCGTTCGATAACGCATCATCTTTCAGTAAGTTTTCTGTGTAAAATCACTTCTAAACGTTTCTATGACAGTTGTTCAAAGGATGTCTAAGTAAAATACATACACATACTTCCCACATTTTAAAAAGAGAAAAACAAAATAAAAACCGTACAATAAATAGATTATAACAATTATTGTACGGAAAAATATTTTTTATGACATATCTGCATGAGCATAATCAATATCTGTAAATTTATTGTATTGTTTCATAAAGTGAAGTTTCACAGTACCTGTTGGACCATTACGCTGCTTGGCGATGATGATTTCAATTTCACCGTTATCATCATTTGTCTGTGGTTCAAAACCAGCATCGTCATCATCTTCATCACCTTCACCACGATTATAATAATCATCACGATACAAGAAAGCGACGATGTCGGCATCTTGTTCTATAGACCCAGATTCACGAATATCACTCATCATAGGACGTTTGTCTTGTCGCTGTTCAACGCCACGTGATAGCTGACTCAGTGCAATAACTGGACATTCTAATTCACGTGCAATCGCCTTAAGTGTACGTGAAATCTCTGAAACTTCTTGTTGACGGTTATCTGAGAAACGTGATCCGCTTCCTTGAATCAATTGTAGATAATCAATCACAATCATATCAAGACCGTGCTCTTGTTTGAGTCGACGACATTTAGAACGTAAATCATTGATACGGATACCTGGCGTATCGTCTATGAAGATTTTAGTTCGTGATAGCTTACCTACCGCAATCGTAAAGCGACTCCAATCTTCTTCAGTCATCGTCCCAGTTCTTAAACGATTGGAATCAACGTTACCAGAACTACAAATCATACGTGTTGCCAATTGGTCGGCGCCCATCTCAAGTGAGAAGATACCGACAGTATACATATCTTCATGTGTGGCAACCTTTTGCGCAATATTTAAGGCAAAGGCAGTCTTACCTACTGAAGGGCGTGCCGCTAGAATGATTAAATCATTACGGTTAAAACCAGCAGTCATTTGGTCTAAGTCACGATAACCAGTTGGAATACCTGGTGTTTGACCACTATTTTGGTCGAGTTCTTCTGCGGTTTCGTATACCTGTCCTAAGACATCTCTAATATCTTTAAAACCATCACTTTCTCTTGTAGAAGATAGTTCTAAAATACGTCGTTCGGCGTCACTTAAAATCGTATCTAATTCTAATTCATCATTATAGCCATCATTCGCTATACTATCAGCAGTTTGAATAAGTTTCCGTTTCAACGCATGTTTAAAAACGATATCCGTATAGTACTGAACATTTCGCGTTGTCGGTACACTCGTCGATAGTTCGGCGAGATATTGAGGGCCACCCGCTTCGTTTAAGCTACCTTCACTTGATAATTGATCCATCAATGTGACAACATCAATTTCTTTATTATCCTCATTTAGGTGCATCATTGCTCGAAAAATATGTTGATGGGCGCCTCTATAAAACGACTCAGGAAGCAAGACTTCCTGAGTAGTATTAATGAGTTCTGGATCTATAATAATGGCACCTAAGACAGATTGTTCAGCTTCATTGCTATGTGGCATTTGATTTTGCTCATACATTCCATCCATTATCTACTTACACCTCTTATTTCAATCCATCTTTTATTTTATCGTCATCTGATATTGTCACGAGATACACTACAGATATTTCAGAGATTAACAAATTGTATAAGTCATACACCTTATATAATTGCACCTATATTAGTAATCATGTACTATCCTCGCGTCATATCTTTAAATTATTGTTCTACAGTGTGCACACGGATTGTACCTTCGACTTCTTTGTCTAATTTCACTGGAACGTTCGTATATCCTAGTGCGTGAATACCATGTGGTAAGTCCATTTTACGTTTGTCGATTTTAATATCATGTTGTTTTTTTAGCGCTTCGGCAATTTGTTTCGTACTGATTGAACCAAATAGTTTGCCGCCTTCACCAGTTTTAGCTGATACTTCAACTTCGATATCTTTTAACTGTTCTTTAAGTGCTTTTGCATCATCGATTTCTTGTTGTCTATCTGCTGCTGCACGTTTATTTTGCTGTTCTAATTGTTTTAAGTTACCAGGAGTTGCTTCTACAGCATATTTATTTTTAAGTAAGAAGTTATTTGCGTAACCTACTGGTACATCTTTAACTTCGCCTTTTTTACCTTTACCTTTAACATCTTGTGTGAAAATTACTTTCATGCGTCTTCACTCCTACTCATTTGTTCTGTAATTGCTTGTTGTAATTGTTCTATTGCTTCATCTATTGTCGCACCTTTTATTTGTGTCGCAGCATTTGTCAGATGGCCACCGCCACCTAACGCTTCCATTGTTAATTGAACATTTATGGAACCTAATGAACGTGCTGAGATACCGATCAGGTTGTCTTCACGTTTAGCTACTACATAAGATGCTTCAATGCCTTCTAAACTTAACAACTCGTCGGCAGCTTGTGCAACCGTTACAGGATGATAAATTTTATCATCTGAACCATGTGCAATGGCTATACCTTGATCTTGTATCTTAACTGTTCTTATCAATTCTGAACGATTGATATACGTATCGACATCATCTTTTAAGAAATGCTGCGTTAAGATTGTATCAGCGCCATGTGCACGTAAATAACTTGCGGCATCGAATGTTCTGGAACCTGTTCTTAACGTAAAGTTTCTTGTATCTACTATAATGCCTGCATACATAACAGTTGATTCTAAACGAGTCAATCTCTGTTCAGTTGGTTGATATTCTAGTAATTCCGTTACGAGCTCAGCAGTTGAGCTAGCGTAAGGTTCCATATACACAAGTAATGGATTTGAAATAAAGCTTTCGCCACGTCTATGATGATCAATGACTACTTTGCGGTTTGCTTTATTTAAGACATTTTCATCTAAGACCATTTCAGGTTTATGTGTATCTACAACAACGACAGTCGTCTTAGAAGTCATCATATCCCAAGCCTCATCCGATGTTACAAAGCGTTCTTTTAGTTCCGGTTTCTTATCAATCTCATCCATAACACGACGTAATGTCGGATCGATATCAGAATCATTAAGAACGATAAATGCCTCTAAATTATTCATTGATGCAAAGCGCGAAACTCCGATAGCTGCACCTATAGCATCTAAATCTGGTCGCTTATGTCCCATAACGATAACTTTATCGCCTTCAGTAAGAATATCTTTGAGGGCATGTGAAATCACACGCGCACGTACACGCGTACGTTTTTCCATAGGGTCAGTCTTACCACCATAGAATCTTACATTGCCGTTCATATTCTTAATTGCAACTTGGTCACCACCACGACCTAACGCGAGGTCTAAACCAGATTGTGATAATTCACCTAAATCAATAAGGTTCTCAGTGCCTTCACCTACACCAATACTTAATGTTAGTTGTGCGCGGTAACCCACACTCTTTTCTCTTAATTGGCTTAAGATTTCAAAATTAGAATCTTCTAGTTCAGCCAATATTTTTTGGTTAAAGTAAGCTACAAATTGATCTGAGTTGTAACGTTTGAAGTAAATATTGTAATCCTGTGCCCAACGACTAATCACACGTGTCACCATAGAGTTAATTTCAGAACGTTGTGTATCGTTCATATTTTGAGTGATTTCATCGTAATTATCTAAAAATATTGTTGCAATAATCGGCTTTGAATCTTCATATAGTTCGTTTGTACGTTCAGTTTCAGTCATATCAAAGAAGTATAAACAATGCTCGTTTTCTGAATATCGTACATGATAGTAATAATTGTTGTTTTCTATTTCTACTTCTTGAACTTTTTCCAGTTGTTTTAATATGTTAGGGAAGACTTCATTGACATTTTCAGAAATCACATTCGTTTCAATGTGATCTGTCATAAATTGGTTCATCCACTCAATGTGATTATCTTCATCTAACACAATCATCCCTATAGGCAAGTGCTTAATCGCCTTGTTACTACTTGCCGAGATGTGACCACTTAAATCATCCACATAATTATCCATTTTTAGAAATGCTTTTCTCAATAACACGCCACTAATAATAATCATCACAATAAGTATAGCTGTAGCAATACCTGCCACTAGTTGGTTAAAAATAAACCACACGATGACAAGTGCTATAGCAGTGAGTACCATTAAAATAAACGGTATGAGCAAAGCTTTTTTAGTGGATTGACGGTTCATTCTTCCACCTCTAATCACTTTTTAATCATCATTTTTTTATTATTTTCTTTAAATTAATACATAAATCAATTACCCCAAGTAATCCAACAATATGCGTTGCCGGTGTAAGAAGTGTCCCTACTACCATAACAAGAATTGTTGCGAAGTTCGGCCATCTTTTAGCTTTACCAAAGAAGTGAATGACACTTAATCCTTGGATGTACATCACTAATGATAACACAACATCAAAGTTTAACACGATGCTTTGGAACGTACTTGGTTCACTTGCAATCATGACACAAATAAGTACTATAAGATAAAACCATAGTAAATTACGGCTCATTTGCCATGCGAATAAAGGTTTAAAAATAGGTGTTGCTACTTTAAATTTGCGTAAAATTGGAAATGTAATAATCAGATTAATTAAGACAAAAATGAAAATAACTATAATTAGAAAACTAGGGAGTTGGACCGTCATTTGTCGGAAACTTTCCTCAAGAATCTGTCTATAGTTTGAATCGATTCCACTTGTTAAGAAAGCCTCATGCATTGCATTTTTAAAAGGCTTAATTAATACAGCTGCCGTCGGAATTTTGTCGAATGTTTGTAATAACATCCATCCAATAAGTGTAACTAAACTTAATGAAGCTGTTGAAATATAAAGAATTCGTTCTTTAGATGTTCTTTCCTTAAGTAATTGTCCGATAATCGCACTTAATAATAAGATTAAGACCATCATACTTAAGACAAATGTATTACCTAATAATGTTGTAAGTACAACTGTTACTAATGCGCTAATTCCGAATGATTGTATGGAACGATTCCACAAAACAATACCGGGAATCGTTGCAAATAAACATAAAATCAAGCCGAGAACAGGTAATACATGTGTTACTAAAGCGACTACTAATAATGAAATAATTGCTAAAATAGTTGCTTTAGGTTGTATTTTTGAAAACACATACGCCACTCCCATACTTTTTGACTATAACTCCTATTTTAACCTCTTTGCTAAAATTTAACAATAAAGTAAAGTCATACTACTAGTGATAGGTTTATGCCTAGGTACGACATATGAAATAGACTTTGCTTATATAATCCTCTGTATGACTATTTTTATGCCAAAGAAAAATTTACCTATTCTGCACTGTTTAGTATTTCTTATGCGTGCTCATGGAGATTGTGTTCTATTATAAAACTTTCCTATTTACGTCGGAATTGTTTCAAATTTAAGAAATGATATAAATTAGGCGCCCAATCATTAAAATTTAGAAGAAAACCATCATGTCCTACATTATCTGGTACGAAGAAATGACGATGATATTTAAAACGTTCTCCTAAGGCTCTCACTTGATCATCAGGATAAAGCAAATCGTCAATAAAACCCATTGTTAGTACTTTCGTTTCCAACGACTGAAAGACTTCATCAACATCATCTCTTCCTCTATCTAAATGGTGACTATCTAAGACGTCTAGCAGTGTTAAATAACAATTTAAATCGAAATATTCTTTGAACTTATCACCTTGATGTTGCTGATAGCTCACTACTTCATCTGGTGTAAAACGTTGATCATAACTTTTAGACGATCGATACGTGAGGAAACCGAGTTGACGTGCGATACTTAAACCTTCTTTACCGCCTATATGTATAGCTTGTCTTGCAATCTCGTTAAAAGCACGACTATAGGAGGACGTTTTATCAGTAGCGGCTAATATGATTGCTTTTTCCACCTCGAATTGACGATTATAAAGCAATTCCATCGCTTGCATACCACCTAAACTACCTCCAATGAGAATATTAATTTTCTTAAATTCTAATGCTTGTATACCTAACTCAATAGCTCTAACAATATCTCTCAATGTTAAATGTTCTGGGAAGTTATCATCATTTAATTTAGAACTCGAACCAAATGGACTTCCAATGACATTGAATGTAAGAAATTGATAATCATGAACTGGAATGTAGCCACCATCAATGATTTCTCGCCACCAGCCAGGTTGCGCATCCGTGCCGTATGTTAAATGATTGCCAGTAAGTGCATGGCAAACAACGACAAGGGGTTGACCAGGAAGTCCCACATGTTCATAACGTAGACGTAAATGATCAATCGTTTCACCAGATTCAGTTATAAACTCACCTAGTTCTAATGTATTAACCGTGTAATTCGTCATAATAGTTCCATACCTCCTTCAACTAAAAAAGTGCCTTACTCAAATGATGTAAAGGCACTTATCGTACTTATCATTCGAGTTGCTCGTTGGTATTAGCACCGTGCTATTTAAAGTCGGTTGCTGAAGCTTCTATGGGCCAAATCCCTCAGCTTCTCAAAATAAGGTTAGGTAATTTAATTGTATTGTGATGTAGATATGCATTTCGTCTCGAATAGTCTAAATTTTCTAATTATTTTAATCTTAACTAACTTTTTCCGTAAGTTCAATGATTTGATATGATTTTCAAAGATTAAAAGATTAAACGTAAGCAAGCAATGACAAATATACCTCCGAGAATTGTCACTGTTAGACTACGTGTGAAAATAGCGAGCATCACAGTTGGTACGATTGCAATAATATAAGGTAAATTTAGCGTATAACCAAATGTATGATCATGTTGTTGAATTACACCATCTATAATAAGAGCTGTAAATAAAGTGATAGGAATAAAAGAAAGCCATTTAATTACAATTGCTGGTAAGTTGACACGCGATATCATAACAAATGGAATAACACGAACGAGTAATGTGACCACGCCACATAAAACAATAAGTACTAATGTATGTAAATCTGTCGTCATTTTTCCATCGCCACCCCTAACAATGCAGCAACTATTGCAGCTATCAATATTGCTACGTATGAAGGTAGAATTGAACTTAAAAGAATCATCATCACAATCACACATACGATGAGTACAATATATATTCTCAATCGTGATTTCTTAATCCCTTCAAAGTGAGATATACATAAAAAAATAAACATTGCGGAAATGACAAAGTCTAGACCAAGCGCATCAGGATTTGAAATATACTCTCCGAAAATGGCGCCGAGCACACAGGAAACAGTCCAAAATAGGTAAGCAGTAATATTTAGTCCGTGTAGCCATCGATCGTTAATTTTTTCACCTTTAACATAGGGTGTTATAGCAACGCCAAAAGTTTCATCTGTTAATAACGTTCCAAGCCCTACCCTATTCCAAAATCCATATTGCTTATAATTAGGTGCTAAAGTCATGCTTAATAAGAACATTCGAGAGTTAACGATAAGTGTTGTAAGCACAATTGCAGAAATAGGAGTGCCTGCAATCACTAATGTACAAATAATAAATTGGGCTGCACCAGCATAAATAATCAGACACAATAATATAATTTCTAAAACACTGAAATTTTGGGAGGCTGCCACAATTCCAAATGATAGTCCTACACCTGCATATCCAAGTAACGTAGGAATACACTCTTTCACACCTTGCTTAAACGTAAGGTGAGTCATATTATCAGCCCCAGTCTCTCCAATAAAATAATAAAATCAGTCTAATATACTTAATTACTTTATTCAATATATTTAAAGGCCGGTATGTGTGCCGTCATACATACCGTGGTCTAAAAAAGCTAATATATAAGAGTTTTATTTTTCAGAATTTTCTTTCTTGTTTTTAGACCCTCTTTCCAACTTCTATCCTTTAAAATCAAAATGTTTACAACATTACTTTTAAAGATTATCAAAAAATAATAGTGACTGAACTTTTGCAACTCTTTAAAACATCATTGATTTTTAATTTTTTATTAAAATTTTATTTAGAAATAGTAATTTTCAAAAGATACTTAATTTAGTTTGATATAATCACACCATCAAATGAAACGAGGTGTAACAATATTGAATTGGCAACGTAAATGTATACTAACTACTTTGTTGGTTTTAAGTAGTTTATTTTTAGTATTTTCGACCATCACATATGCGAGTGAACGTGATTATAAAGACAGTCTTAAAATCACTACACATAACGTGTATTTCTTACCTACTGCTATCTACCCTAATTGGGGACAATCTCAGCGCGCTGATTTAATTTCAAAAGCAGATTACATTCAAAATCAAGATGTCGTGATTCTAAATGAATTATTTGATAAAAAAGCATCAAAAAGATTGTTAGCACGTTTACATTCACAGTATCCTTATCAAACACCTATCGTTGGTAAAGGTACAGAAGGTTGGCAAAATACTTCTGGTACTTATAGAAAAATTAAAAAAGTGAGCGGTGGCGTTGGTATTGTGAGTAAATGGCCTATCGTACAACAAGAACAACATATTTATAAAAAAGGTTGTGGGGCTGATATGGCCGGTAATAAAGGCTTTGCCTACATTAAAATTAATAAGAATGGCAAATACCACCATATTATCGGAACACATCTACAAGCTGAAGATCCAACATGCTTTAAAGGAAAAGATAAAGACATTAGACAGAGTCAAATGAGTGAAATTAAACAATTTATCAAAGACAAGAATATCCCTAAAAATGAACCCGTCTATATCGGTGGTGACTTAAATGTCATTAAAGATTCAGATGAATATCAACAAATGGCAAATAACTTAAATGTTTCGTTACCTACTCAATTCGATGGTAATGCATATAGTTGGGATACTAGCAGTAATAGTATTGCGAAATATAATTATCCTAAATTAGAACCTCAACACTTAGATTATATTTTATTAGATCGTGACCATGCACAACCAAGCTCATGGCATAATGATACACATAGAGTGAAGTCACCAGAATGGTCCGTGAAATCTTGGGGAAAAACATACAAATACAATGACTACTCAGATCATTATCCACTTTCTGGCTACGCATCAAATGAATAGGACGATTGATACATTTAATTATTAAATATTAATATTTAGAATAGGAGCTATATGAAACATTGGAATTAAACTTCGAATTTCATATAGCTTCTTTATGATATTATTTTATGGTTATATATAAATAAACGTTGTTTGACAAACTAAGTTAAATATTTTGAATATGAATGACAACGTTTAATAATCAATTTCCACTATTTTATATTTTTACAGGCGTTCTCTAAAAGATAAATTCTTGCTACTTCATGTATTATTTTCATGATTTTATAACTCAATCTATGACAATTAATATTTACTATTTTTAGACATACGTTTGTGTGACGTCAGACAACCGTATCTATAAAAGATCTGTTATATCAGCATTTTAAATCGAGAAAATTATTTTAAGTTATTTTAGACATCCATCTCTAATTGAATATAAAATAACAATTTTGTCTTTATACATAAAAAAACTGCCGATAAGTTTATAGAACCTTATCGACAGTTAAATAACTTTATAATATTGTAATTATCTAGTTAAGTTTATATGATTATTTGATTGGTTTTTCAATTTTAGTTTTGCCACCCATAAATGGTACTAATGCTTCAGGAATTGTTAATGTACCATCTTCGTTTTGATAGTTTTCAACGATGGCTGCAAATGTACGACCTACAGCTAAACCACTACCATTTAATGTGTGGACTAATTCTGGTTTAGAAGCAGCATCACGTTTGAATCGGATATTTGCGCGACGTGCTTGGAAATCAGTACAGTTAGAGCAAGAACTGATTTCTTTATAATCATTGTAACTTGGTAACCAAACTTCTAGATCATATGTTTTACTAGCACTGAAACCAATATCGCCAGTACATAAGATAACACGACGGTATGGTAAACCTAATTCTTCAAGAATAGCTTCAGCATTTTGTGTCATTTCTTCTAAAGCATTCCAAGAATCTTCAGGTTGTACAATACGAACCATTTCAACTTTATCAAATTGATGTAAACGAATTAACCCTCTTGTATCTCTACCAGCTGATCCTGCTTCACTACGGAAACATGCAGTTTGAGCTGTAAATAATTCAGGTAGTACACCTGGTTGAATAATTTCATCTCTATAGAAGTTTGTTAAAGGTACTTCTGCAGTTGGAATCGTATATAAGCCTTCTTTTTCAACTTTAAATAAATCTTCTTCAAATTTAGGTAATTGACCTGTGCCAAACATCGTATCAGCATTCACTAATTGCGGTGTCATCATTTCAGTATAACCATGTTGCGTTGTATGTTTTGTCAACATGTAGTTCATTAAAGCACGTTCAAGTAATGCGCCATCTTTAGTTAAGTATACGAAACGAGCACCAGATACTTTAGCAGCACGTTCAAAGTCAGCCATTTTTAATTCTTCAACTAAATCCCAATGCGCTTTAGGTTCAAATTCAAAATCACGTGGCGTACCCCATTTTTTAACTTCAACGTTTTCTTCATCAGAAGCACCTTGAGGTACGTCTTCATTAATTAAGTTAGGAATACGAATTAAGATATCTCTAATTTTATTATCTACTTCATTAAGTTGATTATCGATATCTTTAATTTCATCACCTAAATGACGCATCTCAGCAATGACGTCATCAGCGTCTTCTTTATTACGTTTCTTTTGAGCTATTTCTTCGCTCACTTTATTTCTTTTCGCCTTCATCTCTTCAGTTTTACTGATTAATTCACGGCGTTGTTCATCTAATTCTAAAACTTGGTCGACAACTTTAGGATCGTCGCCTCTTAATTCAATTTTGCTCTTCACTTTCTCAGGTTCATTTCTAAATAAACGAATGTCTAACATGTAACCTTCATCCTTTCCCAAATAAAATATATTCAATTTTATGGATGACTTCGTGTGATAAAACAATAAAAAAAGACCACATCCCAGACAAGGGACGTGGTCTACGCGTTGCCACCCTATTTAACAATTTCAAGTAAATTAAAACCATTTACCTCAAATTGCGCTTAACTAAAATAACGGTTATTACCGATTGTTCACATATAGTAGGTAGATTCACATGAATGTCGATTACTTGTTCTCACTTACCACAAGCTCTCTGAAATCGAACTATCTATGCTACTTGTCCTACGAACAATACTTTATTAACTTAATTTTAATATAGCAAAGTCATTATCATATTTCAAGTTATTTTAAATTTGCAACAATTACGTCATATTTAGATGTGCTTATATGCAACACTTTTTAAATCATTTGTGTCCCGCTTCTACAACTTGTTGAAACTGAATATCTTGTCCTGTGTAATAGTAGATACATTGTGACGATATACATACAATTTTTCTCGGATGAGCGGCGAGAGAATTTCAACATTATTATAATCAACTGCTTGTAATGTCACCTTACGTTCTATTTCCATTTAATATTTTTTATTAAATAAATAAAACTGCTACATTATACTATCGGTCTACTAAAATAATGAATGATACATGACGATGTAAAAAGAGTTTCATTTAACTATTGACGAATGTCAGATACAGGTATAGTATTCTTAATTGTATTTAGAAGAGATGATTTAAAATCACATGTAAACAATTGTTTGAAATAAATAAAAAGATTCGTGAAATAAAAAGCAAACATAAGACTTGCAACATTTTAAGAAATAACATGTTATGGGAGGTTATGTCGTTATGAAAACGTTAGATTCTGTTAATATTCCTATAAGAAAAGACGAAACACATAAAGGTGACTATGGTAAAATTTTATTAATCGGTGGATCTGCTAATATGGGGGGCGCAATCATGCTTGCTGCACGCGCTTGCGTTTATAGTGGAAGTGGACTCATTACTGTAGCAACACATCCAAATAATCATGCTGCGCTACATTCTCGTTGTCCTGAGGCGATGGTTATAGATATTAATGATACTAAAATGCTTACAAAAATGATTGAAGCAACCGATAGTATCCTTATCGGTCCAGGTCTTGGAGTAGATTTCAAAGGTAACAATGCCATCACGTTTTTACTTCAAAATATACAACCTCATCAAAATTTAATTGTTGACGGAGATGCTATAACAATATTCAGTAAGTTGAAACCTCAAATTCCTACATGTCGTGTTATATTCACACCACATCAAAAGGAATGGGAGCGTTTGAGCGGTATACCTATTGAAGAACAAACATATGAACGCAACCTTGAAGCGGTAGAACGTATTGGCGCGACAGTAGTATTAAAACAACATGGTACGGAAATCTATTTCTGCAATGATGATGTCTATAAATTACCTATTGGCACACCTGCTATGGCTACAGGTGGTATGGGCGATACACTTGCGGGCATGATTACAAGTTTCGTAGGCCAATTTGATAACTTTAAAGAAGCCGTTACAAGTGCAACTTACATGCATAGTTTTATCGGTGAAAAATTATCTGACACAATGTATGTTGTTCCACCTTCACGTCTAATTAGTGAAATTCCGTATGTGATGAAACAACTTGAAGGTTAACAGATATCAGAATTAATTACTGTGCTTATCAGTACTGGTAAATTGAGAAGGTACATTGTTGAGAGGGACAATTACATTTTAGACACTCTCTATTGAAGGGGGTCTAAATGTATGAAAATGATTATTCATTTATCCTCGATGCATGGTGCTACAGAAGTCATAAAGGACAAATCAATTTAATATAAACAAGAAATTAAAAAATGCATGAGGCATATTGCTATGTCTCATGCATTTTAGCATATTGGGCGTCGATGACTGAGTTAGAAAATAACCTCATTATCACTCTAGTCCGACTTCCCTATATATAAACTTTTATTCATTAAATCTACAGGTAGTTTAATTAAGGGGGGGCCAGGCAGAACAACGAACTCTGTGTTTCTGTCTTACTCCCTTTTTAACTATTCATCACTATCTTCTTCATTATCTGAAGCACTCTCGATATCTTCATTCACTCTATCCATAAAATCTTGTCTAATATCAATACGATCATCATTTTCAGGAGACTCTACAGATTCCGTTTCTGCATCACCTTCTGTATGAATCGCATTGCCTGGTGTCTGATCATCCACTACCTCTTCTACATCTGCTTTTTCAGCACTAGTGGTTTGTTGCGCTTCATCTACATTTTCCTCATTATCGTCTTCTTCTTTTACTTTAGCAACAGTAGAAACAAATTGGCCATCTCCGAGTTTCATAAGACGTACACCTTGTGCTGCACGTCCATTTTGAGAAATATCATGAACGTCAAGACGGATAATAACACCAGCGTTAGTTACAACCATTAAATCCTCTTCACCGGTCACAGTTGTGATACAAACGATGTTACCATTACGCTCAGTAATTGTCGCAGTTTTGATTCCTTTACCACCACGATTTGATAAACGATATTCGCTAACAGGTGTACGTTTACCGTAACCATTTTCAGTAACTACTAATACTTCATCTTCACTTTCTGAATCTGCAACATCAAGACCTACGACAGTATCCCCTTCACGTAGAGAAATACCTTTCACACCTGCTGCTGTACGGCCTAATGGGCGTAATGTAGATTCAGAGAATCTAATTAATGATGCATGTGCAGTTCCAATAAGAATATCTTCATTACCTGTTGTTAGACGTACTGCAATTAATTCATCATCTTCTTTAAAGTTAATTGCAATTTTACCGTTTTTGTTAATACGGGAGAAGTTACTTAATGATGAACGTTTAACGATACCTTGTTTTGTCGCAAATACGAGATAATCTTCTTCACTTTCAAGGTCTTTAACTGCAATCATCGTACTTATTGTTTCGTCATTTTCAAGTTCAATCGCATTGATAATAGGTATACCTTTGGATTGACGTGACAACTCAGGAACTTCATAACCTTTGAGTTTATATACACGACCTTTATTCGTAAAGAACAGAACATGATCATGTGTACTCATTGTTACCAATTGACTAACGAAGTCCTCATCCAACGTGTTCATACCTTGTATGCCACGACCACCACGATTTTGAGAACGATATGTAGATACTGGTAAACGTTTAATATAGTTATTATGACTTAATGTAATAACGATTTGTTCTTCAGGAATTAAGTCTTCATCTTCAAGATCTTCTAGACCACCTAATTGAATTTCAGTGCGACGTTCATCACCGAAACGTTCTTTAATTTCAGTCAATTCATCACGAACTAATTGTAATAACACTTCTTCATCAGCTAAAATCTCTTCTAACTCTTTAATATATTCTAGAAGTTCATTATACTCAGATTCTATTTTATCTCTTTCTAATCCAGTTAAACGTCTTAAACGCATATCTAAAATTGCTTGAGCTTGACGTTCAGTAAGTTTAAAACGCTCTTGTAAACTTGCCATCGCAATTTTATCAGTGTCCGATTCACGAATTGTTGTGATAATTTCATCGATATGATCTAGTGCTATTCGTAAACCTTCTAGAATATGTGCACGGTCTCTTGCTTTTTTAAGATTATATTCAGTACGTCGTCTAACCACTGTTTTTTGGTGCTCTAAGTAATGAATAAGTGCTTCTTTTAAATTGATTAGTTTAGGTCTACCATTCACTAAAGCAATCATATTCACACCAAATGATGTTTGTAATGGCGTTTGTTTATATAAATTATTTAAAATAACACTCGCATTTGCATCTTTACGTACATCAATAACTACTCTTACACCTGTACGCAAACTTGTTTCATCACGTAAATCTGTAATACCGTCGATTTTCTTATCTCTAACTAACTCTGCGATTTTTTCAATCATACGTGCTTTATTGACTTGGAAAGGTATTTCCGTTACGACAATACGTTGACGGCCACCACCACGTTCTTCTATTTCAGCACGAGAACGCATTTGAATTGACCCACGACCTGTTTCATAAGCTCGACGAATACCACTTTTACCTAGTACTAAACCAGCTGTAGGAAAATCAGGACCTTGGATGTCTTCCATCAGCTCATTAATTGTGATGTCTGGATTCTTACTTAAACTGAGTACACCATCAATAACTTCAGTTAAATTGTGGGGAGGAATATTTGTAGCCATACCTACGGCAATTCCTGCCGCACCATTCACTAATAAGTTAGGGAAACGTGCAGGTAAGACTGACGGCTCTCTTTCATTACCATCATAGTTGTCAATAAAATCAATTGTGTCTTTGTTGATATCTCGTAAAAGTTCTAATGTTATTTTAGTCATACGTGCTTCGGTATAACGCATTGCGGCTGCACCGTCACCATCCATAGAGCCAAAGTTACCTTGACCATCTACAAGTGGGTAACGATAACTAAAGTCTTGGGCCATTCTTACCATTGCTTCATAAATTGAAGAATCACCATGAGGGTGATATTTACCCATGACATCCCCGACTATACGTGCAGATTTCTTATACGGTTTATCGGGCGTCATACCTTGTTCATTTAAACCATAAAGAATACGACGATGTACTGGCTTTAATCCGTCTCTAACATCAGGTAATGCACGAGAAACGATAACACTCATAGCATAGTCTAAGAATGATTCACGCATTTCACTGGTTATATTTCGTTCATTAATTCTTGATTGAGGTAATTCAGCCATCAAGAGATCCTCCTTCAATAGTTCAGTTCATAGTGTCTAGAAATCTAGGTTGGCATAAACTGCATTGTCTTCGATAAATTGTCTGCGATTTTCTACTACATCGCCCATTAACATTTCAAATGTTTGGTCTGCATCAATTGCATCTTCGAGTCTCACTTGCAACATAGAGCGATGTTCAGGATTCATAGTCGTTTCCCATAATTGGTCTGCGTTCATTTCACCAAGACCTTTGTAACGTGCAATTGACCATTTTGGTGACGGGTTTAATTCTTGTTTCAACTTGTCTAGTTCTCTATCGTTAAATACATAATATTTTTGTTTTCCTTGTGTTAGTTTATATAACGGCGGCTGAGCAATATAAACATAGCCCGCTTCAATTAAAGGTCTCATGAAACGATAGAAGAATGTAAGTAATAACGTACGTATATGTGCACCATCAACATCAGCATCAGTCATGATTACGATTTTATGATAACGTGCTTTTGATATATCGAATTCTCCTCCAATACCCGTACCAAATGCAGTAATCATTTGACGAATTTCGTTATTGTTTAAGATACGATCTAAACGTGCTTTTTCCACATTCAAAATTTTACCTCTCAAAGGTAAAATGGCTTGTGTTCTTGAATCACGACCAGATTTAGTAGACCCCCCGGCAGAGTCACCTTCTACCAAGAAAATTTCACTTTCTTCAGGGTTCTTACTAGAACAATCTGCCAATTTACCTGGTAAGCTTGAAACGTCTAATGCTGATTTACGACGCGTAACTTCACGTGCTTTTTTGGCAGCTACACGTGCGCGTGAAGCCATGATACCCTTCTCAACAATAATACGTCCTACAGACGGATTCTCATATAAGAAACGTTCAAAGTGTTCAGAAAATAATCTATCAACAACTTGACGTACTTCAGAGTTTCCTAATTTTGTTTTGGTTTGTCCTTCAAACTGAGGATCGCCATGTTTAATTGATACGACTGCTGTTAAACCTTCCCGTGTATCTTCACCTGAAAGTCTATCTTTATCCTCTTTAATAATCTTACTCTGTGTTCCATAGCTATTTAAAACGCGTGTTAAAGCACGTTTAAAGCCATCTTCATGCGTACCACCCTCGTATGTATGAATATTATTCGCATACGTTAATAAGTTGGTTGCATATCCACTGTTATATTGAAGTGCAATTTCTACTTCAATATCATCTTTAGACTGATGGATATATATAGGTTCATCGTGAAGAGGTTCTTTATTCTCATTCAATAAATCTACATAGGATTTAATCCCGCCTTCATAATGATATGAGTCTTCTCTAACTTCCTCTTCCCTTTCATCTTTTAAAGTAATTTGAATACCTTTATTTAAGAAAGCAAGCTCACGTATACGCTTTTGAAGTGTTTCATAGTTATAAACTGTTGTTTCTGTAAAGATTTCTTTATCGGCTTTGAATCGAATAACTGTACCTGTTTTATCTGTATCGCCAATTTCTTTAAGATCAAATTGTGGCACACCTTGTTTATAGGCTTGATGATAAATCGTGCCATTACGATGTACATAAACTTCAAGATCTTGTGAGAGTGCATTAACAACTGAAGATCCAACACCGTGAAGACCGCCAGATACTTTGTATCCGCCACCTCCGAATTTACCTCCAGCGTGAAGTACAGTTAAGATAACTTCGACAGCAGGGCGTCCCATCTTTTCTTGAATATCAACAGGTATACCACGGCCATTGTCAGTAACTTTAATCCAATTGTCTTTCTCAATTATAACTTCAATATGACTAGCATAACCTGCTAATGCCTCGTCAATACTATTATCAACAATTTCCCATACTAAATGGTGCAACCCTCTTTCTGAAGTTGAACCAATATACATACCCGGTCTTTTACGAACCGCTTCGAGACCTTCTAAAACTTGTATCTGTCCAGCACCATAATTATCTGTGTTGTTTACATCTGACAATGTATTCACCATCACTTTCTCGTTACTTTAGTATTTCACCTTGACTAATACGGTATAACTTAGCGTTATTCATTATTTCATGATCTATTCCTTCAACTGACGTTGTTGTCACAAATGTTTGTACTTTATGTTGAATCGTACTTAACAAATGAGTTTGACGTGAATCATCAAGCTCACTCAAGACATCATCTAAAAGTAAGATTGGATATTCTCCTACTTCAATATTCATTAATTCAATTTCTGCCAACTTAATTGATAGCGCAGTTGTACGTTGCTGACCTTGTGAACCATACGTTTGAGCATCCATGCCATTTACATTGAAACTTAAGTCATCACGATGTGGGCCATAGAGACATACACCTCGTTCTTTCTCTCTTTGTAAATTGTCATTTAACAATGCTAATACTTCTTCAATTAACTCAGATTGATTAGCTTCATAATTACTTAACTTCAAACTTGGAACATAATCGAGTGTCAGTGTCTCTCGATGATTTGTAATACCTGCATGAATGGGTTGTGCAAGTGTTTCTAATTCCTTTATAAAGTGCTCTCGACGTAATGTAACCTTCAGTGCATATTCAGCAAATTGTTGGTTTAAGACTTCTAGCATTGTTGTATCTGTCTTCTGCCCAATTTGTAACTGTTTAAGGTAATTGTTCTTTTGCTTTAGAATACGCTGATATTGAGCTAAATCATTCAAATAGACAGCAGATATTTGTCCTAACTCCATATCTATGAACCGTCGACGTATTTGTGGCGAACCTTTAACGATATTTAAATCTTCAGGCGCAAATAAGACGACATTTAAATGTCCAATATATTGAGTTAGTCTGCTTTGTTCAAGATGATTCACTTTAACTTGCTTACCTTTTTTAGTTATAAACATCGTAAGCGGCATCGTGCCATGTCTATAACTTAGCTCACCCTCTATTTTAGCATAATCAGAATTGAAACGTATGAGTTCCTTATCATTTGACGTACGATGACTTTTAGCAAGCGCTAAGGTATAAATTGATTCAAGTAAATTTGTCTTTCCTTGTGCGTTCTCACCAATAAGGATATTCACTTCAGGATGACAATCTAATGTCACCTGTTCATAGTTACGATAATTCTCTAATTGGAGTGTATTAAGTTTCATTGTTCACCTTGATGGATGATTAAAAAGGAACCCGTATCTTCAGGGATATCTGTAATATCAATGCGGTCGTTGTGTTCTAATTTTTTGCCACGTCTTGTTTCACGTTGTCCATTAATTAAAACCTCAAAATCCTGTAGAAACCATTTGGCTTGTCCACCTGATTCTATGATTCCTTCAGTTTTAAGAAATTGACCTAAAGTGATATTTCCTTCTACAACAACTTCTTGAACCAAAATTTCTCACTCCATTTCTGTATGTGTCATTAATATATTATACCGTTTTTTACTTTGAATTTCATTTAAAATAAAGAATGAAATCGTTTACTTTGATATATATTTTATTTTATCAAAAGCTGCTACAAATTTTATAATTTACTTACAATCATTTTAGAAACTTACACTGAATTTTAATTTTAAAGGGGTTTTTAGCACACTTTTTCCACAAGGGTAATTGAATACTCAAATATATTTATTATTGCTATGAAAAGCGCTCAGTACATTTAAAATTAATTTTACATTCACGATAATTATCTCATTCGTCTATATTAAGTTTTGAATGTTTGAAATGAGGTTTGGTATCAATATAAAAGAGCCTATGCGACAAATGCACAGGCTCCTTTGTATAAGAGATTTAGCAATCTAATACGATTGTAACTTTAATTTTTATTAATATGTTCTAATAGGCAGAATTAATTGCGTTACAGAATCATCATCTTTTGGTTTTAAGATAAATGGTTTCATTGTACCAAAGAATTCTACTTCTACTTCATCATTATCAATGGCTTTTAAAGCATCCATCATGTATTTTGAGTTGAAAGAAATTTTCAAGTTTCCGCCTTCTACATCATTAGCGTTAACTTCTTCTTTAACAGTACCAATTTCAGGAGAAGTAGATGAAAGTTCAACTAATTCATTACCTGTACTTAATTTAATAACATTATTTCCACCTTCTCGTGCTAATAAAGATGCACGATCAATTGCATGATAAAAGTCTCCATTGTTAATTCCTAATTTAATCTCATAATTTTCTGGGAATAAACGTGTCGTATCTGGATAATGACCTTCAAGTAAACGTGAGATGAAATTAATATTCCCCACTCTGAATAACACTTGGTTAGAAGCAAAGAAAATATCAATATCTTCGTCGCTGTCACTCATAATTTTGTTTAATTCAGATAAAGCTTTACCAGGAATGATGACATTTTTATTTTCTGATTCATCTTCTAACTGTAATTTTCTTACAGCTAAGCGGTGTGAATCTGTTGCTGTGCATATTAATTCATTATCTTGTATAAGCCAGTTTACACCAGTAAGTACTGGTCGTGTTTCTGAGGTGGACACTGCGAAATTAGTTTGTGCAATGATATTTTTTAGTACCTTAACAGACAATTGAATAGCGTCATCTCGTGATACCTCAGGTAATAATGGATATTGATCAGGATCTAAACCACTTAAGTTGAATTCTGAATGACCTGATGTGATTAATGTTTGGAATTGTTCATTAGTTGATAATTTAACTTCTTTTCCAGGAAGTTTTTTAATAATATCAACGAAGAAACGACCAGGAAGTACAACTGATCCTGTTTCTGTAATTTCAACAATTTCTTCACCATCAACTTGTTTTGGAATAGTGATTTCTATTGATATTTCTGAATCTGACCCAGTTAAAATGACTTCATTATCTTTAGCATCAATTTTGATACCTGTTAAAATCGGTAAAGTTGTTCTAGGTGAGATAGCCTTTAATGTGTCGTTAAGTTGATTAATAAAATAATCTCTTTTGATTGTGAATTCCATCATTAAATTTAAACTCCTTCCAGTCGTTTATATATAATTATATAGGTTTTAAAATCATAGTAATAGTAGTAGGCACTGTGGATTGGTGGATAAGTCTAAAAAACTTACGAATATCACAGTTATACACATGTGGATAAACTGTGTATGTTGTGTATTAATTTTTCACATTATCCACAATTGCTATTGTTATTCAGAGGGACAACTGCCCATCTTTTTAAGTATTGGGAATTGATTTACTTAGTAATTATTCCCTAAAAGACCGTTTACAATCTGCTAATTTTCAATTTATTCAATATTGATTGATTTATTTCCCATTACTGATTTCTAATTTCTTTTTCTAAGTTTTCTACTTCTTGCTTAAATGTAGGATCAGACTTGATATCATTTGCAATCTTTTCATGGGCATGGATAACTGTTGTATGATCGCGACCTCCAAATTCTTCACCTATCTTAGGTAATGAAAAATCAGTTAATTCTCTAGATAGATACATAGCTATTTGTCGTGGGTAAGCAATTGACTTTGTACGTTTTTTAGCACTAAAATCTTCAATTCTTACACTATAATATTGACCAACTACCTTTTGGATATCTTGAATTGTAATCTTTTTAGACTTAGGTGATTGAATGATATCTTTTAACGCTTCTGCGGTAAGTTCGGTTGTAATAGGTTTCCCTTGTAATTTTGAGTACGCTAAAAGTCGAGTTAATGCGCCTTCAAGTTCACGAATATTTGATTGAATTTGGTTGGCGATGTAATTCAAAGCTTCTGGCGGAATATCAAGATTTTCTTCTTCAATTTTCTTTTGTAATATTGCCATTCTTGTTTCGTAATCAGGTGGCGTGATATCAACTATTAGCCCCCACTCAAAACGAGAACGTAGACGGTCTTCTAGCTTAGCAATTTCTTTTGGTGGACGATCACTTGAAATAACGATTTGCTTATTATTTTGATGTAATTCATTAAAAGTATGGAAGAACTCCTCTTGCGTTTGTTCTTTATTTTGAATGAATTGAATATCATCAATTAATAAAACATCAATTTTACGATACTTTTCACGAAATGCTTCAGTTTCATTATCACGTATTGATTTAATAAATTCGTTTGTGAATTTCTCACTAGAAGTGTAAATGACTTTAGCATTAGGTTTGTTACTAAGAACATGATGTCCAATTGCATGCATTAAATGTGTTTTACCTAGACCTACGCCTCCATATATAAATAATGGATTATAAGCTTCTGCCGGTGCTTCTGCAACAGCTAAACTTGCAGCATGTGGGAAACGATTGCCAGGTCCAATGACAAATGTATCGAATGTATTGTGCATATTAAATTGTTCTTTTCCCCAAGTCTTATCATCTATAGAAGAATTTTGTATTTGGGGTTCTTGAACTTCTTGTGTATTTACATTGTTGTAGGATGCAAGTTCATCTTCAGAAATAAAATGTGGTTTCACTTCATAACCGATGACATCATAAATAATAGCCTGCATAATTTCTGAATATCGCTGATTAAGCCAACTCGCATTGAAAGGCAGACTTACTAATATAATGGCTTCGTCATTTTTAAGTGAGTAGAGTTGCGTATCTTTTATGAACGTTTGATAACTAGTGTTTGAAATTCTTTCCTGGGCAATTTCTAAAACTTTATCCCAAATTTCTTTCTCTGACATAAATAACTCCATCTTTCTTAAAATTTTAGACTTATACACAGAAATAACATAGGTGGATAAAAATAATCACAGTATGTTAATAATTATCCACAAGTTAATCACAATCAGTGGATAACTTAAACATAACTATGATTTATGCACACCATTTATGTATATAAATTTAATGAATAAATCCTTATAAAATCATAATTTGAACGACTTATCCACATAATTATACTTTTTAACTCCAAGTGATGTCAAATGGCTGTGAATATGTTGTTAAATTTTGAATAACTGTGTGTATAGCGCATATGTTATCCACAGTTTTTGAGAGAATTTCTGTGTATAAGTGGATAACTTCAAATAAGCGTCACAATTTCTTTTTTTACTTTGGGAAATAATTTATATGGATTGTATGAACTATGTATATGACAAATTATTATTAAAATTGGTAATAATTTGATGAAGAAAAAAGATTTCTTATATTAAATCACAACAAGTGATTTTCAATCGTTATATTCGTAAATTCATCTTGCTTTATAAAAGGTATTTTGTTATATTGTAGTAGTTGCTTGAATTATGACTAGATAATAATAAGCTATAGAACAAATTTCTTAATAGCAGACACAATAAGAGAGCAATTGCTCAGATGAAGTATGTTAGTAATTGAAGCTAATATATACTTCGTTAATTTATCTATTTATATGAACCAATTTCTAGGTAGGAAGTTGGAAATATTGGTAATTGAATTCAGATGGAGGTGTTTTGCATGGTAAAACGTACTTATCAACCAAATAAACGTAAACATAGTAAAGTTCATGGTTTCAGAAAACGCATGAGCACTAAAAATGGCCGCAAAGTTTTAGCGCGTCGTCGTCGTAAAGGCCGTAAAGTTTTATCTGCATAAGATCACTGAATCATCAGTGGTCTTTTTTTTGTTTAAATAATAAAATGATATTTAAGTATTGTTCTGATATCATTTTCAAAATAATATATGCGTATGTTTTGTTAATAGATAATTGTTACTATTAAAATGAATAGATTAGAATAAGCGAGTGATGTTTAATGGAAAAAGCATATCGTATTAAGAGAAATTCAGACTTTCAAGCGATATACAAGAATGGGAAGTCTGTTGCAAATAGACAATTTGTTGTCTATACCTATAAAAATAGAGATTTAAAACATTTTCGCTTAGGAATAAGTGTTTCAAAAAAACTGGGAAACGCTGTTACAAGAAATAGAATTAAAAGAGCGATAAGAGAGAATTTTAAAGTGCATAAGCAAAATATTATCGCTAAAGATATTATAGTTATAGCGAGGCAACCAGCAAAAGATATGAATACACTGGAGATTCAAAGTAGTTTAGAGCATGTGCTTAAAATTGCAAAAGTGTTTAATAAAAAGATCAAGTAGGGCAGGGGACTTAGACGAACCGAAGTCTAACGTCACACAAACCGAAGGCTTACATATTAATATTGAACAATTTATTAGCTTTTTTAAAAGAAACAAATTACAATGTTATAATGAATTTTTACATTAATAAGGAGGCGAGACTCTTATGGATTTTGATACGATTACAAGTATTTCAACACCTATGGGTGAAGGTGCTATTGGAATTGTGAGATTATCTGGGCCACAAGCTATTGAAATCGGAGATATCTTATATAAAGGAAAGAAAAAGTTATCTGAAGTTGAGACGCATACAATAAATTACGGTCATATTATTGATCCAGAAACAAATGAAACAGTTGAAGAAGTCATGGTGTCTGTTTTACGTGCCCCTAAAACTTTCACACGAGAAGATATTATTGAGATAAATTGCCATGGTGGTATTTTAACAATTAATCGTATATTAGAGTTAACTATGACTTATGGTGCACGTATGGCAGAACCAGGTGAATATACAAAACGTGCATTTTTAAATGGTCGTATAGATTTATCTCAAGCAGAAGCGGTTATGGATTTTATACGTTCCAAAACTGATCGAGCTTCTAAGGTTGCGATGAATCAAATAGAAGGACGTTTAAGTGATTTAATTAAGAAACAACGTCAATCCATATTAGAGATACTCGCCCAAGTTGAAGTTAACATTGATTATCCAGAGTATGATGATGTAGAAGACGCAACAACAGATTTCTTACTAGAACAGTCTAAGCGTATTAAAGAAGAAATCAATCGATTACTTGAAACAGGTGCACAAGGTAAAATAATGAGAGAAGGGTTATCTACTGTTATTGTAGGACGTCCTAATGTTGGGAAGTCTTCGATGCTAAATAACCTTATTCAAGATAATAAAGCAATTGTGACTGAGGTCGCTGGTACAACAAGAGACGTGTTAGAAGAATATGTCAATGTTAGAGGTGTCCCATTACGACTTGTAGATACTGCGGGTATTAGAGATACTGAAGATATCGTAGAGAAGATTGGTGTAGAACGTTCTAGGAAAGCTTTAAGTGAAGCAGATTTAATTTTATTTGTGCTTAATAACAATGAACCTCTGACGGAAGATGATCAAACTTTATTCGAAGTCATTAAAAATGAGGATGTTATTGTAATCATTAATAAAACAGATTTAGAGCAACGATTAGATGTTAGCGAACTAAGAGAGATGATTGGTGATATGCCACTTATACAAACATCGATGCTTAAACAAGAAGGTATTGATGAATTAGAAATACAAATTAAAGATTTATTCTTTGGTGGCGAAGTACAAAATCAAGATATGACTTATGTATCGAATTCACGTCACATTTCATTGTTGAAACAAGCGAGACAATCAATTCAAGATGCGATTGATGCTGCTGAGTCTGGTATCCCAATGGATATGGTGCAGATTGATTTAACACGTACTTGGGAAATTCTAGGAGAAATAATTGGAGAATCAGCGAGCGATGAATTAATAGATCAACTATTTAGTCAATTTTGTTTAGGAAAATAATGATATAAAAATATAAACTAGACGGTAAGACGTCTACAATTCAAGATTTTAAGACTTTTGGGAGGTAAAATAGTGGTTCAAGAATATGATGTAGTAGTCATTGGTGCTGGTCACGCCGGTATTGAAGCAGGTCTAGCTTCAGCTCGTCGGGGTGCTAAAACGCTGATGTTAACAATTAATTTAGATAATATTGCTTTCATGCCATGTAATCCATCTGTAGGTGGTCCTGCGAAAGGAATCGTTGTACGTGAAATAGACGCTTTAGGTGGACAAATGGCAAAAACTATTGATAAAACGCATATTCAAATGCGTATGCTTAATACAGGGAAAGGTCCAGCTGTTAGAGCTTTACGTGCTCAAGCAGATAAAGTATTATATCAACAAGAAATGAAGCGTGTACTTGAGAATGAGGATAATTTAGACATCATGCAAGGTATGGTTGATGAACTCATTATAGAAGATAATGAAGTTAAAGGTGTTCGTACTAACATTGGTACAGAATATCGTTCTAAAGCTGTCATTATTACAACTGGTACATTCTTACGTGGAGAAATTATACTAGGAAACTTAAAATATTCTAGTGGTCCTAACCATCAATTACCATCTGTAACGCTAGCGGATAATTTAAGAAAATTAGGATTTGATATCGTTAGATTTAAAACGGGTACGCCACCTCGTGTAAATGCGAGAACCATCGATTATTCTAAAACTGAAATCCAACCAGGTGATGATATAGGTCGTGCGTTTAGTTTTGAAACAACCGAATTTATTTTAGATCAATTACCTTGTTGGTTAACTTATACAAATGGAGATACACATCAAGTCATTGATGATAACTTACATTTATCTGCTATGTATTCCGGTATGATTAAAGGTACAGGGCCTAGATATTGTCCATCAATTGAGGATAAATTTGTTCGCTTTAACGATAAACCAAGACATCAACTTTTCCTAGAACCTGAAGGACGTAATACGAATGAGGTATACGTGCAAGGATTATCTACTAGTTTACCTGAACATGTTCAACGTCAAATGTTAGAAACCATTCCAGGTCTTGAAAAAGCAGATATGATGCGTGCAGGTTATGCTATTGAATATGATGCAATCGTACCTACTCAATTATGGCCAACGTTAGAAACAAAAGCGATCAAAAACTTGTATACCGCTGGTCAGATTAATGGAACGTCAGGATATGAAGAAGCAGCGGGACAAGGTATTATGGCAGGTATTAACGCTGCTGGTAATGTTTTAGGTACAGGTGAAAAAATACTCAGTCGTTCAGACGCATATATTGGTGTACTTATAGATGATTTAGTCACTAAGGGTACAAATGAACCGTATCGATTATTAACTTCACGTGCGGAATATCGATTATTATTACGTCATGATAATGCTGATTTACGTCTCACTGATATGGGGTATGAGTTAGGCTTAATATCAGAAGAACGCTATGCAAGATTTAATGAAAAGCGTCAACAAATCAAAGATGAAATACAACGACTTACCGATGTACGTATTAAACCAAATGAACATACGCAAGCAATTATTGAAGCTAAGGGTGGTTCAAGATTAAAAGATGGTATATTAGCGATTGATTTATTACGTCGTCCGGAAATGAACTACGAAACAATTTTAGAAATCTTAGAAGAATCACATCAACTTCCTGAAGCGGTTGAGGAGCAAGTTGAAATTCAAACAAAATATGAAGGTTATATCAATAAATCTTTACAACAAGTAGAAAAAGTTAAAAGAATGGAAGCGAAAAAAATTCCTGAGGATTTAGATTATAGCAAGGTAGATAGTTTAGCATCTGAAGCACGCGAAAAGTTAGCTGAAGTTAAACCATTAAATATTGCACAGGCTTCACGAATTTCAGGTGTGAATCCAGCAGATATCTCAATTCTACTTGTTTATTTAGAACAAGGTAAGCTTCAAAGGGTGAAACAATAATGAGTATTGAATGGTTATCAGAGAAATTAAGCGAGCAAGGCATAGAACTATCTAATACGCAAAAAGAGCAATTTCAAAAATACTATCAATTACTTGTTGAATGGAACAAAAAAATGAATTTGACAAGTATTACTGATGAACATGATGTTTATTTAAAACATTTTTATGATTCAATAGCGCCCAGTTTTTATTATGATTTTAACGGTCAATTAAGTCTTTGTGATATCGGTGCTGGTGCAGGTTTTCCAAGTATACCTTTAAAGATAGTATATCCTGAGTTGAAAGTGACGATTGTAGATTCTCTAAATAAAAGAATACAATTTCTAAATCATTTAGCTGCAGAACTAGGTCTTGAAGATGTTAGTTTTGTGCATGATCGAGCAGAAACATACGGCAAGGGTGTCTACAGGGAGTCTTATGATATTGTTACAGCTCGTGCAGTAGCGAGATTGACTGTCTTAAGTGAGCTGTGCTTACCTTTAGTAAAAAAAGGTGGACAGTTCCTTGCACTTAAATCTTCAAAGGGTAAAGAAGAATTGCAAGAAGCGACGTTTGCTATTAATATTTTAGGCGGTAATGTGAAAGATACTTATACTTTTGAATTACCTGAAAATGCCGGTGAGCGACAAATGATTATTATTGATAAACGTAGACAGACATCAAAAAAATACCCTAGAAAACCAGGTACGCCAAACAAATCTCCACTAGTTGAAAGTTAAGACATCATAGTATGATAAATAATTGAGAGGGAGAGAATGGATAATGAAGAAACCTTTTTCAAAATTATTTGGTTTAAAAAATAAAGATGACATCATTGGTTATACTGAAGAAGAACGTAATAATAATGTAGAATCCATTCATATTGAACGTATCGTACCCAATCGTTATCAACCTAGACAAGTATTTGAGCCAAATAAGATTAAAGAATTAGCAGAGTCTATTGAAGAGCATGGGTTATTACAGCCTATAGTTGTACGTCCAATTGAAGAAGATATGTTCGAAATTATAGCCGGCGAACGACGATTTAGAGCATTACAGTCGTTGCATAAACCTCAAGTAGATGTCATTGTTCGAGATATGGATGATGAAGAAACAGCGGTAGTTGCATTGATTGAAAATATTCAACGCGAAAACTTATCTGTCGTCGAAGAAGCGGAAGCTTATAAAAAGTTACTTGAAATCGGGGGAACGACTCAAAATGAATTAGCAAAAAGTTTAGGCAAAAGCCAAAGCTTCATTGCTAATAAACTTAGATTATTGAAGTTAGCACCCAATGTGATTAAGAGATTACGTGAAGGTAAGATTACAGAAAGACATGCACGAGCGGTATTAGTATTACCCGATGAAACACAAGAAGAATTAATCGAACAAGTTATTAGTCAGAAGTTGAATGTGAAACAAACTGAGGATAGAGTACGTCAGAAAACTGGACCAGAAAAAGTAAAAGCGCAGACTTTCCAATTTTCTCAAGATGTAACACAAGCAAAAGAAGAACTAGGTAAGAGTATTGAAACGATAGAAAAATCAGGTATACGTGTTGAACAAAAAGATAAAGAACATGAAGATTATTATGAAATTAAAATAAAGATATATAAGAAATAATTATAAGAGTTTGGTACATATTGTGATGATGTATCAGGCTCTTTTTTATCGTATTATAGTGAATTATCTTTGATATTATAACGGTAAAAAATTCTGTGTAATAAAATATCTAAATAGCAACTATCAACATTAATGATCATATTAAATGTACCTAATAACATCTTAACCATAACAAAGATAACTTGTATTGTGTCACTCAATGAAAGCGTGATTATAGTAGATAAACTTATAATATTTTAATTGATAAAAAGTGACTTTAAAATGTTTTACGTGAAACAAAAATTGTTATTATTTAGAAAATTAGGTGATTTAAACAATATATTTACAACAATTGATTTACGCTATAAACTAAAAGTAAACGATACGTTTCGTTTAATAAATATGGATGAGAAGGGTTATTGTGTTTGGTATATCAATTTCTAGTGCTATACTACATTTCGTTATCGGAGGATTTGCTGTTGCACTTGCATCAATTATGGCTGATAAAGTAGGAGGGAAATTAGGTGGTATTATTGCCACTATGCCGGCAGTCTACCTTGCAGCTATTATAGCGTTAGCTATAGACCATAAAGGACAGCAACTCATTCAAATGTCAATTCATTTAAGTACAGGAGCAATTGTTGGGATTATCTCATGTATTGTAACAGTGTTCTTTACTTCAATTTTTATTGGTAAGAAAAATTATAGGAGTGGAACAGTATTTGCAATTCTTTGCTGGTTTGTGATTTCTGTTGCGATTTTCTTAGTCAGACATATTTAAATTGGAGGATTAAAAATGAAGTTAGCAATTATTAAATTTTTAGTTGGTGGTTTAGCTGTTTTAATTAGTTATATTGTTTCTGTCGTGCTTCCATGGAAGGAATTTGGAGGTATATTTGCAACCTTTCCCGCAGTGTTTTTAGTTTCAATGTGTATTACTGGGATGCAATTTGGCAATGAAGTAGCTATGCATGTGAGCAGAGGTGCAGTCTTCGGTATGATAGGAGTTTTATGTAGTATACTAGCAACCTGGGGATTACTACAAGCTACACATATGTGGCTATTGAGTATTATTGGTGGTTTTGTAGCTTGGTTTGTAAGTGCATTGATTATTTTTGAAATTGTGGAATTCATCGCACATAAAAGAAGGGATAAACATGGCTGGAAGACCAAAAGATCCAACAATCAATAAAAAAATTTATACTGAGATTCAACGTTTATTGGAAACGACTCATTTTAGAGATATTACTATAGATCAAATTTCTGAGAATACTGGTATTTCTAAAGCAACTATTTATAGACGTTGGAAGGATAAATCTTCAATTATCATGTCTGCGTTTATTGAACAATCTCAATATATTGTGATTCATAATCAAGATAATTTATATGATGATTTATTCCAGTTTTTAGTAAAAATAAAAGATATCTATAAAACAAAACTAGGTAGTGCTGTGATTGAAATTTTAATTAGTCATCAACAAATGGAAGCTAGAGAAACTTTTATGACTAATTACTTTAATCATAATCGCAAAGTTTTAAAAGAGATTGTTCGTAAGCACATAAAAGAGGAAGAACAAGATTTGTTTATCGATTTAATCTTCTCACCCATCTATTTTAATATATTAATTAAACCTGAAACTCTGGATGAAAATTACATTAAAAAGATGTTGAATCAAGTTCTACGTATATATCATTGATATGAAAAACGCTTCTTTCGAGGAGCGTTTTTTGTATTTCATGTAACAAGTTAGCCTAAGGTCAGTCTATTAAAACCTTTAACCATAATATGTCAAAGCATTTTGACAATGATAAGAGTGACATCGTAAAAACTATTTGATAGCTTTTGTAGAGAAAACTTGATTTGATTTAATAATAATATTAAATGATTTCAAATCATAATTAAGGAGTTTAACGTAATGAATGTTAGCAATCAAATCAAAAAATTTAGAGAAAGAGATGGGTATTCACAAGAATTTTTAGCAGAGAAAATGTTTGTTTCAAGACAAACCATTTCAAATTGGGAAAATGATAAAAGTTATCGGATATTCATAATTTACTTATTATGTGTCAACTCTTCAAGGTATCTCTAGATGAACTAGTGGAGGATGATTTGAAAAACGTGCAAATCAAAAATATTAAAAAAGAATTAGACTTTTGGACATGGATGATGATAATTCCAATGGTATTAGGAAGTGTTCTCATAGGTCCTATGATTCATTACTTTCATTGGTTAGGAATGGGAATAACATATTTAGTATTTTTAATAGGTATCATTGCTTCTACAAAATTAGAAAAAATTAAAATAAAAAATGAAATTGAAACATACGACAGGATATTAGCGTTTATTAATGGTAAAGATCCTAAAGAGGTGCAGAAAAGTAAGTTTAGATATATATGGACATCTTTAATTTCTTTTATTTTCTTTGTTGGTGTGATCATCGGTATAAGTTACTTAAGTATCATTTTAACTGATTATTTTTTATAAAAATCAAAAAGAGAATAGACTGGATGCCTATTGAATTTGACACCCAGCCTACTCTAAGAATGATTATTTATTGCTTTGTCCACTCATAATAATAATGGGAAATATGAAACAACACATAATACAAATCATTATGATTATTGTTTTCATAAATATTTCCTTACATAGTTTTTATTGCACTTAATAGCAGCGTTTAGCTATTCATTCCACCTATCATACCTGATCCTATTAATATGATGAGTGCAACGATTCCTAATATTATAGATGTTTTTTTAGATAATCGACTTGTTGAGTAATAGACAACACCTGTTAAAAAGGCTTTTAAAAGATTAGTTAAACTGAAAGCCATGAGTGTTTTATTATCCTTTGAAAAAATGTTTAAGCTATCAAGCTTATAGTCTGTTATCTTTAGTCCAAAAACTATTTGAATTAAAGAAATAATAGTTGTAAATCCTAAAATAATGATTGAATAAGAGAGTGCAGCTGAGAATAAACTGCTCGCTTTGGCATCTGATTTAAATATTTTAGAAATAACTAAAAAGATTAAAAATACAACAACAACACTAAAGATTGTTCCTATGAAAGCGCCTATAGTTGTAGTCATACGAAACATATTTTCATCCATTTGGCTATTAGCTATCGATTGGTCATCTAATAGATCATTGCTAGTATTATATGTGATGAAAGCGCTAATAATAGCTAATACTATCATTATGATTGATTTAAGTATCCATTTTGGCTGATGTCTTAGTTTGTTAAAATGATTAACAAATGGAATACTTGAGTTCTGAATATCATTTTCTTTTAATTCCTGTGTACTCATGTAATATATCTCCTTTACTTATTAAGGTTAGTTTGATGGTAACATTTTATTACATAATATAAAATGTAAAATCCTTAAATTTAATTAAATATAATTACTAATACTAATTTAAAGACAAAATGATTGCTACTATATTAAAAATTATAAGATTTAGTGATTTTTTTACATATAAAAGATTAATAATTTTACAAGTGTGTTATCATTTTCTTGTGAATCTATTACACAAGGAGAATATATATGAATAAAAAACTATTGTGGAGCATCATTGGTATTGTAATTATTGTCGTATTAATCATTGCTGCTTTTATATTAAAACAAGTTAATGGTTCAGGTAGTAAAGATAGTAAGGCTTACGATACATATACAGTAAGAAAAGAGACACCTATTAGTTTAGAAGGCAAAGCGTCTCCAGAATCTGTGAAAACTTATAATAATAATCAATCTGTGGGTAATTTCTTAAGTGTTTCAGTACAAGATGGTCAAACAGTTAAACAGGGTGAACGTATCATCAATTATGATACAAATGGGAATAAACGCCAACAACTAGTGAACAAAGTGAATCAAGCACAATCTCAAGTTAATGATGATTATCAAAAAGTAAATCAAAGTCCTAACAATCATCAATTACAAGTTAAATTGACTCAAGATCAAAGTGCTTTAAATGAAGTTCAGCAGTCATTGTCACAATATGACAGACAACTCAATGACAGCATGAATGCATCATTCGATGGTAAAATCAATATTAAAAATGATTCAGATGTAGGTGAAGGGCAACCTATTTTGCAATTAATTTCTTCAAATCCTCAAATTAACGCAACTATTACAGAGTTTGATATTAATAAAATTAAAGAAGGCGATGAAGTAGATGTCACAGTAAATAGCACAGGTAAAAAAGGAAAAGGCAAAATCCTTAAAATAGATGAACTTCCTACAAGCTATGATACAAGTGACGATAGTGCAGCATCATCGGCACAATCAGGGGCACAAGGTGATAGTGAAGAAGGAACTGAAATGACGGCATCTAATCCTACAATTAATCAGCCAACAGGTGGTAAAAGTGGCGAAACATCAAAATATAAAGTTATTATTGGTGATTTAGATATACCCGTGAGATCAGGCTTCTCTATGGATGCTAAAATCCCTCTTAAAACTAAAAAGTTACCAAATAACGTGTTAACAAAAGATAATAACGTATTTGTCGTTGATAAGAATAATAAAGTTCACAAACGTGAAATTAAAATAGAACGTAATAATGGTGAAATCATTGTGAAAAAAGGATTGAAATCTGGCGATAAAGTCATTAAAAAACCAAAAGGTAATTTAAATGATGGAGAAAAAGTAGAGGTGTCATCATGATTGAATTGAGAAAAATCAATCGACACTTTAAAAATGGAAATGAATCAAATCATATTTTAAAAGACATAGATATTCATATTGATGAAGGTGAATTTATTGCTATCATGGGTCCGTCTGGTTCAGGTAAAAGTACGTTAATTAATATCTTGGGATTTATTGATCGTGGTTATGAAGGAGAATACTTTTTTAACAATGAGAATTATCAAAAAAGCTCAGATAATAAGCTCGCAGAAATTCGAAATCATACTGTAGGTTTCGTTTTTCAGAATTTTAAATTGATTCAAAATAACACTATTTTAGAAAATGTAAGTATTCCGCTAATTTATAATGGTTTGAGTAATAAAGCGAGAAAAAGCAAAGTTTTAGACGGACTTCATGACGTCGGTCTCAAAGGTAAAGAGCATCTCTTACCAAATAAATTGTCAGGAGGGCAACAACAACGTGTAGCTATTGCCCGGGCAATTATTAATGACCCTAAGTTTATTATTGCCGATGAACCTACTGGCGCTCTTGATTCGAAGACATCTCAAGATATTATGGAGCTTTTCGTAAAACTGAACAAAGAACAGAATACAACTATTATTATGGTAACGCATGATCGTGAAGTGGCGGAAAAAGCTGATCGTATTATCCATATTTTGGATGGACGTGTGCAAGAGGAAGAGGTGTTGACACGTGAGTAACTTTTCAAATGTCATATCAGTTGCTATTCGTTCCATTTTAAAAAACAAACGACGTAATATCTTTACGATGATTGGAATCATTATTGGTATCGCATCAGTAATTACTATCATGTCGTTGGGAAATGGTTTTAAGAAGTCAACGACTGAGCAATTCAATAATGCTGGAGCTGGTAAAAATCAAGCTTCAATTTCCTACATGACAGAAAATATGGATGCACCTAAAAACAATCCATTTAAGCAAGAGGATATGAGTGTTGTTGAACAGGTTAATGGTGTTAAGAGTGCTAAAGTAAAAGAGGATAAAGATAGCACATATTCAGTCAAAATTACGAATACACATGGCAGTAGTGATGCTAGTTTAAAAAAGGTTGATAAACTGACAGATGTAGATGAAGGAAAAGGATTTACGAATGATGATAATGAAGTGCTAGAAAAAGTAGCCGTTATAGATAAAAAAATTGCTAAAAAAGTATTTAATAATCATGCAATGGGTCAATCTATCTATGTAAATGGAGAAGGGTTTAAAGTCGTAGGCGTCTCTGATAGCTCAGAAGTTGATGAAAGTGGGATGCCTATTGAGTCATTAATTCAAATACCTACAAAAACATTTAATAAATATATGGGCAATTTGACACAAGGTATGCCTCAATTATTAGTTACAGTTGAAAAAGGTTCAGATAAGAAAGACGTAGGTAAAAAGGTCGAAAAAGCGTTGAATAAAAAAGGAACTGGCGTATCTGAAGGTCAATATAGTTATGAAGATAATGAAGCGGTGATGAAAACGATAGGTTCAGTCTTAGACACGATTACTTACTTTGTAGCTGCTGTTGCGGGAATATCACTCTTTATTGCAGGTATTGGTGTGATGAATGTCATGTATATTTCAGTCACTGAACGAACAGAAGAGATTGCAATTCGTCGTGCATTTGGCGCTAAAGGTCGAGATATTGAAATACAATTCTTAGTAGAAAGTGTTGTGTTATGTCTCATAGGTGGTATCATCGGATTAATTCTAGGTATTATTATTGCTACATTGATTGATCTCGTGACACCTGAAATGGTTAAGAGTTCCGTCAGTCTAGGTTCCGTCATCCTAGCTGTAGGTGTATCAACATTGATAGGCATCATTTTCGGTTGGATACCCGCACGTTCAGCTTCTAAAAAAGAATTAATTGATATTATTAAATAATTTATAACATAGAACGGTTTATCGTAAGGTACCATATGGTCGAAATTCTTGTTAACACAGCTATTAGTGTTTATACTGTTGCATTATATTACTTAATGGTTAAGTACACACGATAATTTGAGAGCATAGTAGTTATTAGCCTTTATCACCTATACCCCCTCACTGTTTCAAGTAGAGGGGGTTAATGTATACATGAACATTTATTTCTGACTATCTATCGGTCAGTTGAAGAATGCAAAAAAATTTTAATTTTCATGAATTGAATAAAAAGATAAAAGTAGTGTATGTATTAACTAAAATTAGCACAAGCTTTAATTAATTCGTAATATGAATTTAAAATATAGATATGGAAATATAAAGTGATTAAATATTATATTCGTAATTAATTATTAGAAAATATTGATGTAGATTAAATTTCTATAGAAGGGTATTTATAATTATTTTCAGGAAAAATAAAAAAGCTAATGTAGTTAGCTTACTATCAGCGCACGAATAGTGGTTGATCAATAGAAAAAATTATAGATGCAAAGTAAACCATCCGTTTGTACGGGTGGTTTTGATTTTGTGAGGTAAAAACTCATTATTGTAGGATATACAAGAGTATTGTCTATCGAGCAAAATATAGAAAGGTCATTTGAAAATTTAAGATGATATATAACTTTAAACATTGAGAAGACTCACCTCAAAAACTAAGATTAGTTATTTAAAATGTTTCTCATGCTACTTTTTTCATTTAATGATACCTGAATTGTTATTAATAATATCGTTTTATCAATTTTAATTGTGATTAATGCGATAAAATAGATAAATATAATTAAAAATAATGTATTGAATTAGTTTAAATGCTGTAATCGAATCAATAAAATGTTTTAAAAACTAAAAAGTTAACAAAAATTTAACTAAATTAGTTAAAAAAATTAATGACTTTTATGTTATTTTAAATTTAGCAGTTATTTTTTCATTCTTTATAAGGGAAAAATCTTATAGAGGTGATTTCTTTGAAAAATAATAATAGAATAAAAAGATTTAGCATTAGAAAGTACGCAGTGGGAGTAGTATCAATTATTACAGGTGTAACAATTTTCATCGGAGGGCAACAAGCTCAAGCAGCTGAAATTTCAGTGCAACATGCGGATGCACACCCAGAAGACTCGCAAACAACACAACAATTAAAAAATGATAAGGTAGAAGAAACGCTAAAAGCTTCAAAACAAGGTACTGCTGATAGTCAACAAGTACAAAGAATTGATCAATCTAAAACAAATCAAAACAATCAACATTCTGTAGCTGAAAGTGCACAACTGAAAAGTGATGAGACAGCAAATCAGCCAAAAGTAGAAGAAGAAAGCTCAGTAAAACAAGACGTCCAACCGTTTAAAAATGTAAATCAACAAGACGTAGCTACTCAATCAAATGAGAGAGAAAATAATGACATAAAAGGTGAAAGCCAAACTTCAAAGGCGAGCAATCAACATACTCAGAGTTCTAACAGTCATAATCAATCAATAGGAACAAAAGATAGCGACTCAGAAGAACTCGATCAACCATTAGTGAAATTACAAAAGCCGTCTAATGATTCTACATATCAAACACAATCAAAAGCAAAACAAGATAGCTCTAAACAACTCCCTCAAGAAAAAACAACAAAACATCAAATTCAAACAACTGAAAATGAACAGACAACTAACGTTGATTCTAAAAAAGCTAATGACACTCAAGATGCTAGACAACATACTCAAGAGCCTAAAAATGATACATCAACATCACAAAAAAATCATCATCAAGTAGCTACAAAAGAACAATCTAATAGAAGTACAACAAGGGAGACACAAAAGCAATCAGCAAATTCTAATCAAAATCATCAGTCTACACATCAAGCACAGTTCAAAAACCAATATCCAGTCGTATTTGTCCATGGTTTCCTAGGCTTTGCAGGTGATAATCAATTTAGTTTAGCTCCAAAATATTGGGGTGGTACAAAATACAATATTGACAGAAATTTAACTAATGAGGGATACAATGTACATGAAGCAAATATCGGTGCTTTTAGTAGTAACTATGATCGCGCAGTAGAATTGTATTACTATGTCAAAGGAGGACGTGTTGATTACGGCGCAGCGCATGCAGCTAAATATGGTCATCATCGCTATGGTCGAACATACAAGGGTATCATGCGTGATTGGGAACCTGGCAAAAAAATTCATTTTATAGGTCACAGTATGGGTGGTCAAACCATTCGTCAAATGGAAGAGTTCTTAAGAAATGGTAACCAAGAAGAAATAGAATATCAACGTCAACATGGGGGTACTATATCCGATTTATTTACAGGTGGTAAAGATAATATGGTTGCTTCAATTACTACACTTGGCACACCACATAATGGTACACCGGCGGCAGATAAAATTGGCACACGTAAACTTGTAAAAGAAACGATTAATCGTATTGGTAGATTAAGTGGTGGTAAAGATGTAGATATAGATTTAGGTTTTTCTCAATGGGGATTAAAACAACAACCAAATGAAAGCTACATTGATTATGCGGAACGTGTATCCAAAAGTAAGATTTGGAATACTGAAGATCAAGCTGTTAATGATCTGACAACGCAAGGTGCTAAAAAAATTAATCAACAAACAAGTCTAAATCCTAATATTGTCTACACTACTTATACGGGGTCTGCGACGCACACAGGACCTCTTGGTAATGAATTACCTAATTCTAGTGAAATTCTTTTGTTGAACTTAACCAGTCGTATTATTGGTAAGGATGCAAACAAAGAAATTAGACCGAATGATGGTGTAGTTCCAGTTATATCATCACAACATCCTTCTAACCAAGCCTTTAAAAAAGTTGATGATCATACACCAGCTACTGATAAAGGAGTTTGGCAAGTGAGACCTGTTCAACATGATTGGGACCATTTAGATTTAGTAGGTATGGATGCATTTGATTTAACACATACAGGTAGAGAATTAGGTCAATTCTATCTAGGTATTATGGATAATATCATGAGAATCGAAGAAGCAGACGGTATTACAAATAAATAACTTTATTTATAGTATAAGGAAGCCCTTAATAGAGAGGTCACACTGACCTCTCTATTGAGGGCTTTTGTATTATGGTTATTTATTTTTCTCTTCACGTCTCTTTAGGACATATGCACCACCGAGTAAACCCACAGGTATACCAATAAGCGGTGTGACAATGTTACTTAAAATAAATATGATTACAGTTAAACTAAGTACGTTAAACCAATTGATTGTTAAATTTTTTAAATCCTCATATGATTGTTTGATTAATTCTTTGAATTTCATAGTAAAAAACGTCCTTTATTAAAATAATTTTGTGAATTGAGTTACTAAATAGAATGCTTAATCATACGACTCGAGTGTATAAATGAAATCATAGCAAAAATGAAATAAACAACTGTATATATAATCATTACTATAAATATAGGTGACATTGAGACATTTCCTAGAAGTTTCATAAATGCAAGTGCTGCAAATAATGCATGTAATAAAGCAATGAGAAGCGGTAATCCAAAATTAAATGCAATTTTTAATAGTAAACCTTTAGACATATCAGTGTAGGTAAATCCTATACGACGTAATATCTTAAAGTTATCAAGTTCATCCTCAGTTTCATCCATTTGTTTAATGTAAATAATACAACCAGCAGCCATTAAAAATGCTATTCCTAAGAATGATGTTACAAATATAAGTATGCCATTGCTTTGGTTTATAAATTTCTTATATTCATCGTGCGACACAATATTACGATTAACTTTTGAGGCAATTTTTTCTGCTTTTTTCACATCTTTGTGAGTATTGAAATTAAAACCGTACATCTTATTAACAATATTGTCAGTTTTTAATGTGTTATAGACCTCCGGGCTCACCTCAACTATAGGAGCTCCAAATGATAATTGTGATGGATATATTTTAGAGTCATCTTTGTCTTTAACGATAATAGATTGTTTAGATTTTCCTTTAACTGTTATCTTATGATTTAAATGAATATCTATTAATCCCGTTGATGATTGTATATTCGTTATTTTAGCTTCATGACCCTTGAGATGTGAGTTCATCATTAATGATGTTGTATTAGTAGACATATCAGAACCATTCTTACTCTTCATGACGTGGTCGCTTAATGTTTTTGGATTGATTACTTCATAAGTCCGTTGATGATATTTTAAATTTCCTTGATCTAGTTTATGTTTAAATTGCGTAGCTATTTTATTCTGGCTTATATTAAAATCATCTGGAGAAGTCATTTCTAAAGTTGTATTAGTATTAGATTGTGTAATTGCCGCGAAGCAAAGAATACTAACAGTGAAAGCTGAAATGATAGCAATAACTGTGAGAGACATCGCATTTTTCTTCATTCTGTGCATGATAGATGATGTAAAGACAACGTCTGTGATATTTACACGACCATGTTTAATATGTTTTAGCGTTTTAAAAATAAGTGATACAGAACTTCTAAAGAATAAGAAAGCACCTATAATAGTTAAGAAAAGTATGCTAAAAGGTGTAATCAAAGCAGTTGTTAAAGCTTTAAAAACACCAAACATTTCAGTAGACATATAATATCCAAATACTATCATTATAATTCCTAAAACACCGCTGATTGCTTCAAACGTAGTTATTCGTTTTTGGGTAGCTTCCGGGGTATAATTGTCTTTCATCAAAGCTAAAATGCTGTGTTTTTTTAAGAAAATGTAATTTTGTATCATTATCAATAAAAAAGCGACAGCTAACATTACGATAGTAATAAGTATAGCTTGGGGTTCAAAGCCAATAGAGATATGTGTGTTTAACTTCATTAATTTAGAAGCGATAACAAGTAAAAGTTTTGAACCAAAAATACCAATTAAAGTGCCTAAAATTCCTGTTACAATAAAAAATACTAGTTGTTCTATATTGAGCATTCTTAGAATATTTCTACGTGTTAAACCTATCAGTTGGTATAAGGCAAACTCTTTTGTACGCCTTTTAATAAATAAATGATTTGCATACATTAAGAAAACAACAATAATGATAAAAAGAATTGTAGCACCAATTGTGGCACCATTTTTAATAATAGTTGAAGAATCTGAGTTATTAATACTATGTGAATATTTTAAAGTTGAGAAACTAAAATAAAGTATAATGCTAATCAATAATGAAAATAGAAACATTCCATAATGCTTAATATTTTTTCTTAAATTTTTAAGGATAAGTTGGTTAAATGTCATGAGTGACACCACCTAGTGCGGTTTGAAGTTTCATAATTTCTTGGTAAAATGTTTGTTTTGAATCGTTACCCTGGTAGATTTCTGAGTGTATATCACCGTCTTTTAACATAATGACTCTCTCAGCGTAACTAGCGGCTGAAGGATCATGTGTCACCATCATTATGGTTGAATTAAATTGTTTATTCATATCTTCTAGACGATGTAACAAATCTTGGGCACTTTTAGAATCTAAGGCGCCAGTAGGTTCATCTGCGAAAATGATCGTTGGTTTATGGACGAATGCTCGGGCAGCCGCCGTACGTTGTTGCTGACCGCCAGAAATTTCACTTGGATATTTATTTCCCAGGTTATAAATACCTAATGCCTCAGCCACTTCTTTATAATTTTGTTCCATTTCATATTTATGGAATTTTTGTACTGAGAGTGGTAGCATAATATTTTCTTTTACTGTTAATGTGGGTAAAACGCTATAATCTTGAAAAATAAAACCGAGATGTTGTTTTCGAAAATTTGTCACTTCTTTGTGGCTCAGTTTATTAATTTCTTTGCCTTCAACTTCCACAGTTCCACCTGAAATAGTATCTATTGAACTTAACACATTGAGTAAAGTCGTTTTACCTGATCCAGATGGACCCATGACAGCTACGAATTCCCCTTTTTCAACTGAAAAACTTATATTATTTAAAGCTCGATATTTTTGTTTGTGACCATATACTTTTGATAATTGATTTGCTGTTAAAATAGCCATCCTCTCACTCCTTTAGTTATCTATATTTAAATTGTAGGATGGTTGTGACCTCCTTGCCTTTATCTAAACTTACATTTATAGACATGAAACTTACATGTTTGAAAGATACTTGTTTTATAATTTATCAAAATACATATAAGTGTATGCTTTTGGTTTAATTTGCCGGATTATCCATGACGCTTAATTTAAACTGAATTTTTAAAAATAAGGTTTTAGTTAATCATTAATAATAATTTAAAAATTGTTTGTTATAATTTATTATGAATTTATAAATGGAGAAAAGGAGTATTAATATGAAAAAAGTATTTATGATCATAAGTATACTTACCATAACTGTTACTTTAAGTGCATGTGGAGGTTCTGGAAAACAAAAAGAGCCATCTAAGGAAAGTCAAAAATCTGATAAATATGATTATGTTTATTATGAAATATTAAATGATGGAGATTCTGAAACGCCAAATGTTGAGATTAAATATAAAGATAAAAAAGGTAAATCACATATAGAAAAAGCTGATTTAGATCACGTGTATGAACATATACTAGATGATGGTAATAAAAAACCATATATTGTAAAAGATGGGAAGAAAATTCATGTATACCGACCACCATATATGATTTATGGTGATGATGATGTTGAAGGCAAAGCCATTTCGAAAGATGAAGTTACGAAGTAAAAGAAAGGTGACAAAATGAAACAGCTATTATACAAAACAAGTTGCGTAATGATGGTATTTCTCACGTCTTCTTTAAGTATTGTCAGTACATATTCTCATGCAACAACATCGGGCGGAACGAGTAGTTCCAGTTCGGCAAGTTCTAGTTCAAGTAGCAGTGCAGCTTCTGCATCTAGAGGTTCAACTTCTTCAAGTACAAGTATGAGTCGTTCTAGTGCAATAAATGCGTCTCGTAATGCACAACAATCTAGTCAGCGTGCTGCTCAACAAGCGACAAAATCAAGTCGTGTGACAGCAACCAAAAATAAAGGACAACAGAGTGTATCAAGCCAAAAAGCACAATCTCGTTCTTTAATGCCATCTCAAAGGCCATATGATTCAAGTGCACCGTATTCGTCTCAATATATAGCTACAACTTATTATAATAATTGGTTATTCTATTATATCTTTGCATATTCGTTTTTAAATCAACATGAAAAGAAAAACAGTGTAGATGCTCAATTTAATATGTTGAAACAACAAATGAAGCCTCATGAGAAACTTTATACTGTTACTGTAAAGACCAAACAAGGAAAGCGTGTCGTTGTTGTACCTAAAAAACAATATGACAAAATTGAAAAAGGAAAACACATTAAAGTTAAAAATGGTGTTGTTCAGTAATCTTTTATGAGCCCATGTAAGCTCAGTGATAAATGACATAAAAACATATCAAGGGAGCTATAATAATGAAGAAAGAAATAATAGAATGGATTGTAGCCATAATCGTTGCAATTGTTATCGTCACACTTGTGCAAAAGTTTTTATTTGCTTCTTATACAGTCAAAGGAGCGTCTATGCATCCAACATTTGAAAATCGAGAAAAAGTGATAGTAAGTCGTATAGCAAAAACGCTTGATCATATTGATACAGGAGATGTAGTGATTTTTCATGCTAACGCGAAGCAGGATTATATTAAGCGACTTATTGGTAAACCAGGTGATTCAGTAGAATATAAAAAAGATCAACTATATTTAAACGGCAAAAAAGTAGATGAGCCTTATTTAAGTGAAAATAAAAAACATAAAGTTGGAGAATATCTAACGGAAAACTTTAAGTCTAAAGATCTTAAGGGTACGAATGGCAATATGAAAATTCCTAACGGTAAATACTTGGTTTTAGGTGATAATCGTCAAAACAGTATTGACAGTCGTATGGATGAAGTAGGTCTTTTAGATAAAAATCAAGTTGTTGGAAAAGTAGTTTTGAGATACTGGCCATTTAATCGGTGGGGCGGTAGTTTTAATCCTGGAACATTTCCTAACTAATTAAATAAAAACCTCTTAGTGCATTTTTTTAATGACATGCGTACTAAGAGGTTTTTAATATTTATTCTACTTCAATATGCTTACCGACAGCTTCCCATTTTATAGATACTGTTATGATAATTCCGAGTAAAGGGACAATGGACAAGATTAACATAGTATTCGTTAGACCTACCGCAGCAAGTATGATTGGAAAGACAAAAGTGCCTATGATACTACCAGTACGACTTACAGATTCTACAAAGCCAGTAGCTTGTGAACGTAAATGAGTCGGGAATGATAAGGCGCCAATTGTTTTTCCTTGAGTACCAGGACCTCCTGAATGGCCAAATAAAAACAATCCAATAAGGAAAGTGTTAAGAAGCATTGGTAGATGATGATAAAAGAGTCCTACACATACCATTGAAATTAAAACAAGTGTGAAGCCTATCATTGTAAGCTTCCGTGTACCTAATTTATAAGTCAATTGAGCACCTAAATATGCGCCTAGAATACCTGCAATATTGACTATAGCAGTGCCCAATAATACACCTATTTTATCCTTACTAATAAGATAAGTTGCAATAATAGGTATGTATAAACCAACACCATAGTACTGCATACCTTGTAACGTTGAAATTGCGGTTGCCAGGATAATTCTTTTTATATATCTCGGTTTAAATAAGTCTGTCCAAGAATTTTGAGGCGAAGTCACATCAGAACTTAAATCATCGTCAAGCGTTCCCTCTAGGTGGATGTCTTTATGATAATATTTTCTTACAAATTCAGTTGCTTTTTCTAAAGAATAATGATTAATCACCCATGTCGGACTTTCGTGTAAATATTTAATTCGCAAGATGTACAAGATAAAAGCAATAAATGCACCAAATCCAACTGCATATCTCCACAAATGTGCACCAGCCCCTAGCATAAAGAACGCAATGACCACTAAAGCAGAAGTAACTATTGCAACATACCAAACGACTTGCCAATAATTAACATTTCTTCCTTTATGCTTTAAATTACTTATTTCCGCAATAAAAGTGAAAGCAACTGGACTATCCATTCCAATAGCAAACCCCATTACACAACGACATATTATTAGAATAATTACATTTGGTGCGAATGCTGCACCAAGAGACGTTACAGTGAGTGTTAGTAAGGCAATTGATAAAATGCGCTTGCGTCCAAACTGATATGCTAATGTACCACCAAGTAATGCACCAAATAATGCACCAATAGGTAAAGAGGTCATTACTATAGATAGCGTTGCTGGTGATAAATGAAACTGTTGAGTGAGTTGATCAGTCATTGTACCTAAAATAGTAATATCATATGCATCTAAAAATATAGTTCCTAATATTAAGAATAAAACCACCTTAGATGTCGATGTTTGAGCTTCATTGTCTATGAGTCTAAATAAGTCAGTTTTTGATTTAACGAAATTCATATTTTCATCCCTTATTTTCATCTTCTTTTCAATCGTAATCCAAGGTCGTTAATTCAATATAAAATTAAGATTAAAAAATTATTAATGTTTTTAAAGATGAGAAGTGATTTGTGGATAACTAGAAAGGTGAAAAATAAAAAAGTTGTTATAGCAATGTTTAAGTAAGGGTGAAATTATCCACAATAGCTTGATCGTATGTGTATAATTTACAGAATTGTGTGACAATCATAGCTGTTTATTTGCTATCAACACTTTTAAATGTTGGAGGGATAAATTGTATGATAAATTACGTTTAATTTATTACGAAAGTAAAAGATTTAATTTTTTAGAAATTTATTAATAAATAAAGATATTTTCTGTGTATACATATTGTTAAAGGTTGCATATTTTTTAATAATTTAAAATAATCTAATTAGAAAATTATTTTGATTAAATATAATTCGTTGTATTATTTAATAAATGAAAAGCAATTAGATTTTTGCAATAGTTTAGAAAGCATTTGGTTTTTGAGAAATGTTCATTTTTAAAATGAATGAATATATAGAATATCCTCGCAATTGAAACAAATTTTATCACTCGAATTCCTCAAATTTATTATTATCTTCTTCATTGAGATTGACTAGATATCATTAATTTCTTAACTTAAAGATTTTCTACAGGAAAGTTCTGAAAGAAAAATCATTTAGCCCAATCGCTTTATCTTTGGTTTTGAAAAATTAGATAGAGTTTTCAAGTTTTTGTATAAAATTGACTATCACTATTTTGAGGTTTCTAGCGCTTACAGGTAATAGTCTTCTCCATTATTCATATTTCCAAACAATCCTATAATTTAAGCTTTATTTATGAATATATTTGCTAAATATTAAAAATTTATAGTTAAGACTGTATCGAAGTTTGATAAAGATTAATTTAAATCTGTGGTGGTTCAATTTATTTTTCAAGTTGTTTGTAAAAATCTTGTTTTAACTCTCTTATCAACGAAAATTCTATAGAAAATGTAAAGTTTCTAAGACATCTATAAAAATAAATACAATTTTTGGATTTTACTAATCAATATTGAGAAGTATATTTTAAAAAAAGTTATCTCAGTGTTTTTAACGTTTGTGTTGTTGATGATTATCTATCTTAAGTTAAGCTTTTTCACTCTAATATTGGTTGTAGGTATAAGACAATAGAAACAAGAGAACTACATACACACTTGTGACTTAGAGAATATCGAATTCTAGTAATCAAGTTTTATGACATAATCCTATATTCGTGTATACTAAAATAACAGAAAATTCTAAAAAAGGATGGTTTTGTATGTTTAGTTATCAAATAAATAAAAATATTAAATTAAAAATATTAGAAGAACGAGAAGCAGAACAGTTATTTAAATTAGTAGATAGCAATCGTGATTATCTAGCTGAATTTCTACCTTTTGTTGAACATACGAAGAAGGTTGAAGATAGTAAACACTTTATCCATTCGGCGTTGCAACAATTTATCGATGGTAATGGATTTCATTGTGGAATATGGAATAATAAAGAATTGATTGGAGTCATAGGATTGCATTACTTAGATTTAGTTAATAAAACAACTTCAATTGGTTATTATTTAGCTGAAGACTTTCAAAAGAAAGGTATTATGACTAAATGTACTAAAACTTTAATTCATTATGTATATGAAGAATATGATATTAATCGTATTGAAATACGAATGTCTACCAAAAATAAGAAAAGTCGAGCTATACCTATAAGACTAGGGTTTACACAAGAAGGTATATTGAGAAGTAATGAACGTTTACAAGGAGAATTCTCAGATAGTTATGTTTTTAGCTTGTTGAGAGAAGAATGTACGTATACTAGATAAAACTCCTCGAAAGATATGTTTATCTTTGTTTTAGCGAAAGCATTCAAATAAAATTTGATAATCCTCTAACAACTTTAAAAGCGTCTGGAGATGATAATCCAGACGCTTAAATATATTATGCTTATTTTTCACGAAGTACACGTGTCATTTCTTCAATTTTACCAGTGTGTAAAGGCACATGGATAGCATTTAACATTAATAATTCATCAAGTGTGTTACAACCTGCGATAGGTTGGTCTAATTTCTGAGCTAACTGCTCGTGTGTTAATTTTTTAGCACGTTCTGGTAATGTTTGAATGTGTTGTTTGATTTCGTTGATAGCAGGTACATCTTGTCCTTTCCAGTCTCTAGGATTTGAACCATATCCAAACAATTTATTATATTTTTCAACATCTACGACATGTTGATTGCCTAATGATAATGCTTGTTCAAAGATTGTTAATACATGACCATATTGCCAATGTAAAGTGTTTGGGAAATGTTGAGTTTCTTTATCTAATACTTCTTCAACATTCCAATTGTCATAATCGGCTAAAAGATTGTTTACGCCCAATTCAATGACATTATAAACTGTGATATTACTCATCATATTACTCCTTTCATATATCGATGGTATTACTAAAAATACCCATCAAAAAGGTAGCATATGCATTAAAGATAAAAGTTATCACAAGTTTTAGTTAAAATTTAATGTATATGGATCTTCTCTTTTTTAATCTGTTCCTTTAATACATATATATAAACATATCAGTGTATTAGCTGTAAAAACTGAGAAGTAAGATGAATCTAGAGTTGATTGGAGACATTGATATACGAAAGGATTGATAATTCAACTAATAACTCGAAATTTAGTTCGAATGCAGTAGGCCCTTTTTGACCGAAATAAAGAGCAATGATTTAGAGTAAATAACGAATGTGTATAAAGTAGTTCTAGATTAGTATAGGAAAAGCGTGCCTCTTTCTTTTTAAACTCCTACGAGATACATTTATTTATCATCTAATCTGATAAGTTGGGTTCTATTGAGCCAGTGACACTTAAAATATGATGGTCATATACTTATTGATTATGAATCATTATGCTTTTTCTTATTTTATCTTTAATCATTTCAGAAGGAACAGCAAAGATAAATACTAGAATAAACAAAATGAGCGCTAAGTGAGGTACATTTTCTAGGAAATACCATCTTAAGTGCCAGTCAAACATATCATTTGCATAATTTACAAAATACTTGGTAAACAATAAAGCAACACATATGCCTGTTAAAGTATCTAAAACTTTAGTTAATAATGTCATTAAAGTACTCCTTTATCCCATTTTTAATTAACTATTTATAAATATATTAATAAATAATTATCTTTAAATGCAAATAAATTATTAAAAACTTAAAAGATATAAATAACCCCCCTGAATTCTCAATTACCGAAAATTTAGGGGGTTTTTAATATTATAGTTCTTGTTTGTTAAAAATTTTAATCGATAAAATATAAGAGATAATCATTGAAATCAATCCAAGTATTCCATAAATGGAATATACAACATAGCTTTGTGTGTTGCTCAGCATTGTAACCATAGAGCCACTTCCTGTTTGATTACTCAATATCATTGATGCGATATAGAATAAGAAATAGATAATAATGACAGCAAATGTTGTAGTCATCACAATGACATTTGAATTTTCAGAACCGAATTTGAATGTTAGAGGAAACATAATGGAGAAAGTCCCTGCACCACCAATGGCAACACATAGTGAAATGAATACCATACTTAAACTTTGTGTGATTAGACCGACACTAGGTACACCTGCAAGTATCCCAACTAATGCACACAAGAGAAAAATAGTATAATAACTTTTAACATAATCAGCTCTTCTAACAGGAAGTGTGGATATGTAATTCATCCATCTTGAGTCTTTTTCACGTTTGAAGTTATCCGTAATAGGAGATATTAAAAAAATGATAGCAAGAAAGCTGTTCATCGTTGGATTTAAAAATGAGAAAACGACTGCAGCAATAATTCCGACTACTAAGTAGATGAAAAATGATTTTTTAGCTGTATAAAATATACTAAGAGTAAGACCTTTCATTATACTTCACCTCGCATAATAATTTTAGTTGCATCATCGATTGTCTTTAGTGGTTGTGCATCAGGTACTTTTTGATAGTTATTCACTAAACTGATTTGTCGATCATTACGTCTGCGCGTTGCGATTAGATACTCATTTGAAATATTGAAATGCTCAACTGGTTGATCGATGATACCGTATTGGCTCAATAAAACTTCTTTACTTTCTTTTAAAATAATTCGACCATCACGCATAAAAACGAGCTGAGTAGCTAGCTGTTCAATATCTTCAGAAATATGTGATGAAATTAATATGGCACGATCGTCTCCTAAATAATCCTCTAGAATTTCTAACACATGTTCACGTCCTGATACGTCCATACCTGCTGTAGCTTCATCTAAGATTAATAATTTAGCATCATGGCTTAAAGCAATTGTTAAAGCTGCTTTCATACGCATTCCTCTTGAGAATGTCTTAATTTGATTATTTGTTGGTAGTTCAAATGCTTTGATTAAAGAAAAGAATGTATCACTGTTCCAAGCATCATATATTTCAGTAAAAACTTTATTGATAGATTGTAGAGTTAATTTATCTGGAACACGTAAATCATCAAAAACTACGCCTAAATGTTCTTTATATTTGAAGTCGTTCTCTGTCACCTCTTTATCGAAGAATTTCAGTGAACCATTATCTTTATGTCTATTTCCTACAAGTGTATTAATGAGGGTAGACTTACCTGAACCATTTTTTCCAATTAAACCCACTACCTCGCCAGGTTTAACAGAGAATGTGATGTCAGTAAGCTGAAATTCTGAATTCTTATATGATTTATTGAGTTGCTGAACTTCTAATAAGTTTTCCATAATTTACTCCTTTTCTTTAAAATAGTTTTAGGATTTCTGTTCTGATTTATAAAAATTACTGACTTTCAGTAAATATCCCAATGAATTATAGATAAATAAAATGATGAACAAAATCATGCCTAGTGATTGATTCATGCCTGTAGTTATTGAGAATATCCCCAACATCATAATTCCTATAAAAAGTAATACAATATTTTGCTGGTGCACTTTATACAAGGAAACGAGTGTGATGTATCGCTCTCCTTCGTCCATAATATTAAATGCTTTTTCAGTGTAATGTTTCTCTCCTAATTTAGGGTATCGAGCATCAAATTTTCTATAAAATATCCCAATCATTATGGATGAAATGATTGTAATAATGAAAGGAATCATTATTAGAGCAATGTGATTGTCAGATGCATTTCCTATGACGGGTATTAAAATTGCAATAAAAGCGACAATTAATTGCATTGTGTAAATAAATCTTACTTTCAATGATTTGGTGTATGATTTATTTTCATATGTATCTGCTAAATCATCTGAAATATTTGCGTCAATTTTAGCTTTATAGTGAAGTGACGCATTTTGGACTATAAATAAATACACAGTGAGTATAACATTTATTAATGATGCTACGATGGTTGTATAAAGCACAACTTTAAAGTTAGCGAACTGTGCATAATTAAATAACTTCTCCCAGTTAATAGCTCCTATGATGTATCCGATGATGCCTCCAACTAATCCTCCTAATAAACATAGAAGTGCATACCTTTTTATTTTCAAAAGTCTTCCTCCTCCATAATAAAGATATCTTCAACAGGTTCACCAAAAATTCTTGCAATTTTTATTGCGGTTAATATAGATGGTGTAAAATCGTTGCGTTCTATTAAAGACACCGTTTGTCGTGATATTCCAGCTTTTTTAGCAAGCTCTGTTTGATTATATCCATCACGGGCTCGTAATTCTTTAAGTCTATTGCGCAAATTGTATCACTTCCTTACATATAAACTATATAATATATTTGTCATTATGACAATTTTATTAGTCAAAATGACATATATATTATACTCTTTAGGGGTTGTATAAAATTGATTTTTAGTACCACAAGTTTTAATAAAATTTATTAGTTTTAAAAAAGAAATACTTTTAACATATAAATAAAACCTCAACTATTAATTTTTTACTTAAATTTAAACAAATGTATTTTGTAAATGCCTTCATTTTGGTAATATATACCTATTGTTGCAAAATATAGGAGGTTTAGGTATTGAGCTTTTATCGTTTTATGAAGAATTTTGAAGGTGAGAAAAGTCATTTTGGAGATTTGTTTGAAGGTATGAAAGATATTAATTTTCCTGAAAACATTACGACCCCAAGGGAAATTATGGAAAAGTTCCAACATTGGTTACAAGAACCTAGTTTACACGATACGATACAAGATGCGATTAAGCAGTATCAAAATAAATAATCTTCATCTATATTAAAAGGTTGTTGAATAAATCAGGGTTTTAGTCAAAATCTTTTAATGTAATTTTTATACATATACGTTGATAGGATTCATTTTTTGAAAAAATAGTGCAAATAAATCAATGATTTCATGTTTAGAATAAATAATAGATGATATGTCTCAACTGTTTTTTAACAATGGCGATTGTTTTATACTTATTCATAAAAGTCTATGGGATATCAAGACGCTTATATACGGCTTCTTAATCTATTATCAATGATGTTGGTGATTCTAAAAACACTTTACCAGTGAATTGATAGGAAAGATAAGTATAGAATATGTTGTTTCTATTATGAAGCGTGGGTGACAAATATAAAGGAAAGTAAGTATTGATTGCATAATAAAACTTAGAAATGTTAAATCATCGTAGATATAATAGTAGATGTTGAGGAAATCTTATAAAGATGCCTTGTGTTAAGTGGGACGGTTAGACTACCCCGTTTGTATAGACATGAGTATTTCTTTTATGGTTTCCTCTTTTTTACAGCAATGAATTAACTATATTTAGTGAAGTGAAAGTGATTCTGAAATTAAAATTGATTATTGCTTAGAAAGAAAGTGATGCATTTGATGACGATAGATCATAATGGAATTTTTCTATGTAAATTTGGTAATATAATGTGGAATGTGTTTACTACAATTAAAGTATGTAATACTCATTTAAATACAATGAAGGTAAGAGATAAACTCTTAAATAATAGATTTGAATATCCAAATATAATGACAATAAGAAAAGAAGGTTTGCTTCTTCCCTCATTTTTAGAAAAGTATAAGTTATATTAAGGAGATGAATATGACATGTCACGCATAGTATTAGCTGAAGCATATCGAACACCTATAGGCGTGTTTGGTGGTGCATTTAAGGATATACCTGCCTATGAACTAGGTGCAACAGTTATTCGTCAAATTTTAGAACATAGTCAAATAGATCCTAATGAAATCAATGAAGTTATTCTAGGGAACGTGTTACAGGCAGGTCAAGGACAAAATCCTGCTCGTATTGCTGCGATTCATGGTGGTGTGCCAGAAGCGGTACCTTCTTTTACTGTAAATAAAGTTTGCGGTTCTGGATTAAAAGCGATTCAACTTGCCTATCAATCTATTGTAGCGGGAGATAATGAGATTGTTATCGCTGGAGGCATGGAAAGTATGTCTCAATCTCCAATGCTTCTTAAAAATAGTCGTTTCGGTTTTAAAATGGGAAATCAAACTTTAGAAGATAGTATGATAGCTGATGGTTTAACTGATAAGTTTAATGACTACCATATGGGCATCACAGCCGAAAATCTAGTTGAACAGTATCAGATTAGTCGTAAAGAACAAGATCAATTTGCATTCGATTCCCAACAAAAAGCATCACGTGCACAACAAGCAGGTGTGTTTGATGCTGAAATTGTACCTGTAGAGGTACCACAACGTAAAGGTGATCCCCTGATGATTTCTCAAGATGAAGGCATTAGACCTCAAACGACAATTGATAAGTTAGCACAACTCCGCCCAGCATTTAAAAAAGATGGATCAGTAACTGCTGGTAATGCATCTGGTATCAATGACGGTGCTGCTGCTATGCTCGTTATGACGGAGGACAAAGCGAAAGCTTTGGGCATACAACCTATAGCTGTATTAGATAGTTTTGGTGCGAGTGGTGTGGCGCCTTCAATTATGGGCATTGGTCCAGTTGAAGCGATACGTAAAGCTTTAAAACGTTCTAATAAAGTGATAGATGATGTTGATATTTTTGAATTAAACGAAGCTTTTGCAGCGCAATCAATTGCTGTAAACCGTGAGTTGCAATTACCGCAAGATAAAGTCAATGTTAATGGTGGTGCGATTGCACTAGGACATCCAATAGGGGCTTCGGGTGCACGCACTTTAGTTTCATTATTACATCAATTAAGTGATGCTAAGCCAACAGGTGTGGCATCTTTATGTATCGGAGGCGGTCAAGGTATCGCTACGCTTGTATCTAAATATGGCGTTTAATATTTAGTGGAGCACGGTTTTTATATAATAAAAATGTGTATTAAAAAAGCTATAAACGAAGTCGTTTTAAAAACTTCGTTTATAGCTTTTTACTTAGTTAGAAAGATTTCATTGCTATTAAAATCTTATGATGATGAACATTAATGGAATCATACCATAGCGTTTGTGCACAACTTGAACACCACGTGGTTGAGAACGCTAGATGAAAGACATTAATTAAGGTTTTATTGCGAATGCACGAACTGGAAAGCCTGGTGCATCTTTTGGTTTTGGACTGATTGCATAGATAATTGCACCTCTGGTAGGTAATTGATCTAAATTGGTAAGTAATTCGACTTGGAATGTGTCTTGCCCTAAGATATATCTTTCGCCAACAATGTCACCATTTTTAGCTGTATCAATTGAGGCATCAGTATCAAATGTTTCGTGACCTATGGATTTAACACCACGTTCTTCAATGAGAAATTTTAATGCATCAAGGCCCCAACCTGGAAGATGTTGATAGCCATCTACATCTTTATTTTCAAATTTTTCTATATCTGGCCAACGTTTTGACCAATCAGTACGTAATGCGACAAAAGTATCTGCTTCAATGCGACCGTGTTGTTGTTCCCAGTCTTCTAAATGTTTACGTGATACGATAAAATCTGAATTTTGTGCAGCTTCTTTAGAATAATCTAAAACAATTAATGGTAAAACAAGTTCTTTTAAATCTAATTCTTCTAAATATCTTCTATTTTCAACGAAATGGATTGGAGCATCAATGTGTGTTCCATATTGAGTTACGATACTCCAACGTTGTACATAAAACCCATGATCTTTAACATTGAATAGCGTTGAGACTTCACCTTTTTCAAATTCGCTAAAACGAGGGATATTTGGGTCGAAAGTATGTGTTAAATCGACCCACTGAGCCTCTTTTAATGTATTTAATTGATTCCAAAGTGGATACTGTGACATTTGTCTCACCTCTAGCTCGTATTATGCTGTTGTTGATTCAGATTCTTGACGTTTCTTTTTAACTGCATTGACTAACACTGTTAATGCATCTTTTACTTCATCTTCTTTACGTGTTTTTAGACCACAGTCTGGGTTAACCCAGAATAGAGAACGGTCAATTTGTTGTAATGAACGATTAATTGCAGTAGTAATCTCTTCTTCGGTTGGAATACGTGGACTGTGAATATCGTAAACACCTAATCCAATTCCTAAATCATAATTAATATCTTCGAAATCTTGAATTAAGTCTCCGTGACTACGAGAAGTTTCAATAGAAATAACGTCTGCATCTAAATCATGGATGGCATGAATGATTTGTCCAAATTGAGAATAGCACATATGTGTATGAATTTGTGTTTCATCATGCACAGATGATGTCGCTAATTTAAATGAATGTACAGCATCTTCTAAATATTGTTCGTGATATTCAGAACGTAGAGGTAAGCCTTCACGCAACGCTGGTTCGTCAACTTGAATGACTTTGATACCTGCTTCTTCTAAAGCTAACACTTCTTCATCAATGGCTAAGGCAATTTGATCTTGAACAACCTTTCTAGGTACGTCTACGCGTTCAAATGACCAGTTTAAAATAGTAACTGGACCTGTAAGCATACCTTTTACTGGTTTGTCAGTTAAGTTTTGCGCGTATACTGTTTCTTTTACAGTAAGTGGGGCAGTCCACTTCACATCTCCATATATAACTGGTGGTTTAACTGCACGAGAACCGTAAGACTGTACCCAACCGAATTTTGTTACTAGGAAACCTTGAAGTTTTTCCCCAAAAAATTCAACCATGTCGTTACGTTCAAACTCACCGTGTACAAGTACGTCTAAACCAATATCTTCTTGGATTTTAATCCAACGAGCGATTTCATTTTGTAAAAATTCTTGATACTCAGCGTCTGTAATGCGATTATTTTTCCAATCTGCTCTAAATTTACGGACTTCACGAGTTTGAGGGAATGAACCAATCGTAGTCGTAGGTAAATCTGGTAAATTTAGACGTTGGTTTTGTAATTGCTTGCGTTTAGCAAATGGTGATTTACGATGTGTCGGTACACTTTCAAAATCGTATTCAAGATTTTTAAATGATTGACTTTGGAAGCGTTCATAACGTGCTTTGTAATGTTCATATTTTGACAGGTCATCATCATTGAATAAGCGACGTAATGCATCTAATTCGTCTAACTTTTCAGTAGCAAAACTTAATCCTTCTGCAATAGATTCATCAAGTGTTTCATCATCTAGTGATACTGGAACATGTAGAAGTGATGATGAGGGTTGAATGACTAACTGTTGTGTGTGTTGTTGTAATGTTTCGATTAATTGTTTTTTCGCTTCAATATCAGCAGCCCATACATTTCGGCCATCAATGATTCCTGCATAAAGTGCTTTACTTTGATCGAAATCACCAGCTTCAATTTGTTTTAAGTTATAGCCGTTATCGTGTACCAAATCTAATCCTAAACCGCTTACTGGTAATGAACTTAAGAATTTTAAGTGAACACGTTCAAAATAAGTTTGAATAACGAGGTATTTTCCTAAACCTTCATCTGCGAAATAGTCGTATGCTTTTCTAGTAATGTCTTCATAACTTTCGCTATCATCAGTCACTAGAATAGGCTCGTCAATTTGAATATACTCAGCACCTGCATCTACAAGTGACTGTAAAACTTCTTTATATAAAGGAAGTAATGTTTCAACTTTTTCCTCGAACGATTGATGACCACCTTTTGATAATTTTACAAATGTGATAGGACCAACAATTACAGGATGCGCATTTACATTAATTGATTGTGCATATTTAAAACGTTCTAATAACGTATTTTTTTCAACTTTAGGTTCTACGTTGTCCCATTCAGGTACAATGTAGTGATAGTTGGTGTTAAACCATTTAATAAGTGCACTTGCAACATGCTCTTTGTTACCACGAGCAATATCAAATAATAAATCATCATTGACTTCGCGTCCTTGGAAACGTTCAGGGATAATATTGAACAATAAAGACGTATCTAAAATATGATCATATAAAGAGAAATCTCCAACTGGAATGCTATCAAGATGATAATTTTTCTGAAGTAAAAGATTTTCTTTGTGTAAATCAGTCAGTGTTTGATCTAATTCTGCTTTGTCAATTTTATGTGCCCAATAATTTTCAATTGCTTTTTTCCATTCTCTTTTTCTACCTAATCTTGGGAATCCTAAGTTTGAAGTTTTAATTGTTGTCATAATATTGCCTCCTTGTTGGCAGTGATTGATTTAGAGTATGCTGCGAGTTCCAACGAATAATCTACCTTTTGGAAAGGTGTAATAATGTACAGACCGTTGAAGTATTCGTGTACTGTATCAATGAGTTCTTTAGAAAGTCTTAAACTTAATTCTTTAGTCTTTTCTTTATCATCTTTAACAGCTTTGAATTGGTTAAGTACATCGTCTGACATTTTGATGCCAGGCACTTCATTATGTAAGAAAAGTGCGTTGTTATAACTTGCGATTGGCATGATACCTATGAAGAAAGGTGTATTTAAATGTTTTGTTTCTTCATATACTTGAATAATTTTTTCTTTACTATAAACGGGTTGAGTTATGAAATAACTCATGCCACTTGCTACTTTCTTTTCAAGTCGTTTAATGGCTCCATCTAATTTTCGTACGTTAGGATCAAACGCACCAGCGATGTTAAAGTTAGTATGTTTCTTCAGCGCATCGCCGTCAGTGTTAATACCTTTGTTAAATCTTAGTGCAAGTTCTGTAAGGCCTTTTGAGTTCACGTCATAAACATTTGTAGCTCCAGGTAAATGGCCTACTTTAGAAGGATCTCCGGTAATAGCCAGTATTTCATTGACGCCAATGAGTGATAAACCTAGGAGATGAGACTGTAATCCTATTAAATTACGGTCACGACATGTTACATGTACAAGAGGCTCAATATCGTAGCGTTGTTTGATTAAACTTGCTGCTGCGATGTTACTCACTCTTACGGTAGCTAATGAATTATCCGCCAATGTAACAGCATCTATGCCAGCTTCGTCTAATTTGCCTACATTATCGAAAAATGTATCAGTATCCAAATGTTTGGGTGTATCAAGTTCTACAATGACTGTTGGGCCATTTTTAACTTTAGAAGTAAGGTTTTGTTTAAGAACTCGCGTTTGCTTTTTGGATGAAGCTTTATTAATAGGGATTACCTTTTTATCTTTAACGGGTTTTAAATGTTTAACTGCTGATTTAATATAGCGAATATGTTCAGGGGTTGTGCCACAACAACCACCTATCAATCTGACTCCCTCATTAATTAATTCTTGAGCTATATCTCCAAAATATTGAGCATTATCACTATATTTGAATTCACTATTCTCGATATCTAATAAACTCGCGTTTGGATAACACGATAAATACGCATGTTTAGGAAGTTCTATATGTGAAAATGATCGTTGCATATGGTGTGGGCCGTGGTGACAATTTAATCCAACTACATTGGCGCCACATTCAACTACGTATTTCAATGCCTCATTAATTTCAGTGCCATCAACTAAGTAATTCGTATTTGAAGCGGTGAGTTGAGCGATGATTGGAATATCGTATTTTTGTCGTGTGGCAGTGACGATGCGAGTTAATTCATCTAAATCGTAATAAGTTTCAAACAAAAGGGCATCTACACCTTCATCAATTAATGTATCGATTTGAAGTTCTGTATGATATTGAATTGTTGAAAGGCTAATATCCTCTTGCCGGACGCCTCTAAATCCACCTACCGTTCCAAGTATAATTGTGTCCTCATTTGCTGCACGTTTGGCAATTTGAACTGCAGCTTGGTGAATTTCTTTAACTTTATGTTCAAGACCAAAGGACTTTAATTTTTCAAAGTTGGCACCATACGTATTCGTTTGAATGACGTCTGCACCAGCTTCGATATAAGAACGATGAATCCGCTCGACCTTATCTGGATGAGTAAGGTTGTAGGCTTCCGGACAAGTATCAAGTCCTTCCGAGTAGAATATTGTTCCAATAGCGCCATCAGCTACTAAAACGTTGCTCTTTAATTGGTTCAGTAAATGACTCATTGAAAGCCTCCTTTAAAGCGTAGTTAAAATCTGCGATGAGTTCTTCTGGATTCTCAAGACCTACACTTAAACGGAATAACCCGAAAGTGATGCCACGTTCACGTCTCACATCTTCTGGCACTGCTGCATGAGACATTGTTGCGGGATGTGATAGGATAGTTTCTACACCACCGAGACTCACTGATACAAGCGGTAAAGTAAGAGAATCGACGAACTTTTGTGCTTTAGATTCATCTTTAAGTCGGAAACCTATCACTGCACCTCCAGTTGAAGCTTGCTTGAGGTGTGTAGGATTATTTCCTGGGTAATACACCTCAGAAATCTCCTCTCTTTGACTCAAAAATTGAACAAGACGTTCAGCATTATGAACAGATTGTTTAAAACGAACTGGTAATGTTTTAAGATGTTTTGCAAGTGCCCAACTATCATATGCAGAAAGGGCTGTGCCCGTGCCGTTCTGTAATAAGTACAATGCATTTGCAACCTCTCTATTATTAGTAATTGCTGCACCTGCGATTAAATCGCTATGTCCACCTAGAAATTTAGTTGCACTATGAATAACTATGTCAGCGCCTAGTGCTAAAGGTGATTGACCCAAAGGTGTCATAAACGTATTATCAACAGCTAATAGTAACTTATGTTCCTTTGCTAGCGTTGCTACAGCATGAATATCTGTAATTTTGAAAAGTGGATTTGAAGGTGTCTCTACATAGATGAGTTTTGTGTTTGATTGAATAGCTTCAGCGATATGATCTATATGTGTGGCGTTAACTGTAGTAAATTCAATATTGAATCGATTGAGTATTTGTTCAGTTAATCTAAATGTCCCCCCGTAAACATCATCAGGTAAAATAACATGATCCCCTGCGTTTAATGTGAGTAAAACGGCTGAAATTGCGGCAATGCCTGAAGCATAAGCAAATGCATATTTACCACCTTCTAAGCGTGCCAATTTCTCTTCAAGTAAAGTTCGGTTAGGGTTACCACTTCGTGCGTAATCATATTGACTCTCACCACCTAACACTTTTTGATGGAACGTAGATGAATCGTAAAGTGGTGGGTTAGCTGAGTCGTAGTCTTTACCTCTACGTACATCGAATATTACTTCTGTTTCTTTAGATAAACTCATGAAATCACTCCTACTTTAGAATTCTCTAATGCTTGAATTATGTCAGCTTCTATATCGTTATAATCTTCTATACCTACAGACAATCTGATGAGATATTCATCAATGCCACGTTTGTCTTTTTCCTCATCTGGCATATCAACGTGTGTTTGTGTATAAGGGAAGGTGATAAATGTTTCTGTACCACCTAAGCTTTCTGCAAATATGCAAATATCTAAATTTTCCAAAAATTTAGCGACGCTATATGCTTGGTTCAGTCTTAAACTAAGCATGCCTGTTCGTCCGCTATATAAAACTTCATCAATTGAATCTGACTGACGACATCGTTGTGCAAGTTTTTGAGCGTTTTCTTGGGAACGCTCTATGCGAAGATGTAATGTCTTTAAACCTCTTTGTAAAAGATAACTATCAAGAGGTGATAGCGTTGCTCCAATCATATTATGGAATTGATTCAATTGTTCAGCTAATTGAGCATCTTTAACAGTTACAACTCCAGCTAACACATCGTTATGTCCGCCAATATATTTTGTTGCTGAATGCAGAACGATATCTGCACCTTCTTCGAGTGGTGTCGAAAGATAAGGTGTTAAAAAAGTGTTGTCGATAATTGTTAACAGTTGATGTTTTTTGCTAAGGATATAATATGGTTCTACATCAATTTCAATCATTTGCGGATTTGAGATTGGTTCAATAAATAATGCTCTAGTTTGTGGCGTGATGTTTTTTTCCACTTCTTCATAATTTAAAAAGTCTACATATTTAAACTTCAACCCATATTGTTTTTCGTAAAAATCGAATAACCGAAACGTTCCACCATAAAGGTCAAATGCAACGAGAATTTCATCACCTGGTTTGAATATATTGCATATTAACTGAATCGCTGCCATACCACTGGAAGTAGCAAATGAAGCAATGCCTTTTTCAAGCTGTGCAAAAGCTTCTTCAAAGGCTATTCTTGTAGGGTTTTTCGTTCGTGTATAATCATAGCCTGTTGATTCACCTAGGTGAGGATGCTGATATGCAGTAGATAAATATATTGGATTGGCAATTGCGCCAGTGTGATCTTGTGTTAAAGCAATTTGAGCTAAATCTGTATCCTTCATAGCTAGCTCCTCCTATTCAGTAAAAATAAAAAAGCTTCCGTCCTTTAGACCCGAATGATTCGGATGTAAAGGACGAAAGCTTAAACTTCGCGGTACCACCTTTGTTTGCTACTTTATTACTAAAGTAACCTCAATCAGTACGCCATAGTGTTAAAACAGTATACTGAAAATAGCTGATACACAATTTTCTTATCGTAACATCATTAAATAAAACAAAAACTCATTTAATCCATATGTGAATAAATGAGTATTAACGATAAATTGTGACGTATAAAATTTCCAGTACGCCATTTAACATCAATGTTAATACTGTATCGCTATAACGGGCGAACCCGTTGACACCTCATATTGGCATCAACACTCCAAGGCCATTTTCAAACTTTCTTTCAATGCCTTCTCTCAGCGTGTGAAGACTCTCTGTATAAGCAGTGTAAGTTTTACTTTCCTTTTTACAGTGTGTAAAATGTTTTTTAAATTGTTAATACATAGATTACATAGTTTGAATTTATTTGTCAATGATTTTTCTGAAAATTTTGATTTAACTATTAATTTATTATCAGAAATACATCTGAAAATATATGACGTAATAAGCTTCATATTAAGCTGTTAGTATTAATTTGAAAGGCTTGTATTATTGGATTGAACTTTTTTAAAATAAGGAATGAATCAATGAGGATTGATTATTCATTAGAGGTACTTAAACTAAGATAGAAAGATGTGGAAAAGAGATGGCATATACAGATGATCAGAGGTTGAAAATGAATAATGATGATAGTGTGCAATTTATTGCACTAGAATTAATTAGACCTAATCCTTATCAGCCACGTAAGACGTTTGAAGAAGAACGACTCAATGATTTAGCTTCATCAATTCAACAACATGGTATACTACAGCCTATTGTATTACGTCAAACTGTTCAAGGTTACTATATTGTTGTGGGTGAGCGACGATTTAGAGCATCTCAATTGGCGGGATTAACAAAAGTGCCAGCTATTATTAAAGAACTATCTGATGAAGATATGATGGAATTGGCAATTATTGAAAATTTACAGAGAGAAGATTTAAATGCCATTGAAGAAGCAGAAAGTTATAAAAAAATGATGACAGATTTGAACATTACCCAACAAGAAGTTGCGAGACGATTAGGTAAGTCACGTCCTTATATTGCCAACATGCTTAGGTTATTACAGTTACCTAAAGATGTTGCTCAGATGGTTCAACACGGGGCGTTATCTAGTGCTCATGGGCGTACGTTATTAACTTTGAAAGACGCCAGTAAAATAAAAAAGACGGCAAAACAAGCGGCCCAGGAGTCTTGGAGTGTAAGGTATTTAGAGGAGTACGTCAATGGTTTAGTCAGTAAAGACATCTCAATGAAACTTGACAAAGAGACTAAGGGAAGTAAACCGAAAATGATTCAACAGCAGGAAAGATTTTTAAAAAAGCAATATGGTACGAAAGTAGATATTTCGACATCAAAAAATGTTGGAAAAATCACATTTGAATTTAAATCTGAAGCAGAATTCAAACGCTTGATTCGTCAACTTAATAAAGATTATATGGAATATTAAAAGGTTAGCCCTCTATAAACAGGAAGCATATACATAGTTTTATAAATATCCCTCAAAAGGATAGTATTTTAAAACCATAGACGTATTATCTAAATGAATAAATTAAGTTATAATAAATGAATTATGAAAAAATGAAAAGGAGGGCATATTATATATGAATCAACTAAAACATATTTTATCTTCATTGTTCGAACCTTTAACAAAGGTTGAAACATATGAAAATTTAATTACTAAAGTAATAATGATTTTAATTTATATCCTTGTAGCGATTGTTGTTATAGCAATTTTGAATAAGATTATTGAGCAAGCATTTAAAATTCAAAATAAAAGTAAAAAAGGGAATAAAAAGCGTTCAAAAACACTGATTTCTCTTGTACAAAACATAGTAAAATATATCGTATGGTTTGTTGTTATCACAACAATTTTAAGTAAGTTTGGTATTAGCGTCGAAGGTATTATTGCTAGTGCTGGAGTTGTAGGTATTGCGGTTGGTTTCGGTGCGCAAACGATAGTGAAAGATATTATTACAGGTTTCTTTATTATCTTTGAAAATCAATTTGATGTGGGTGACTATGTTAAAATTAATAGTTCAGGAACTACGGTAGCAGAAGGTACTGTGAAATCTATTGGTTTAAGATCAACGCGAATTAATACAATTTCAGGAGAACTGACTATTTTACCTAATGGTAGCATGGGTGAAATTACGAACTTTTCAATTACAAATGGGACTGCTATTGTAGAACTACCAGTATCAGTTGATGAAAATATAGATCAAGTTGAAAAGAAACTCAATCGTTTATTTGTTTCTTTACGCAGTAAATATTACTTATTTGTCAGCGATCCAGTTGTTGATGGCATTGATGCGATAGAATCTAATAAGGTTACTATACGAATTTCAGCAGAAACAATTCCTGGTGAAGGATTTTCAGGCGCTCGTATTATTCGTAAAGAAACTCAAAAAATGTTTAGACAAGAAGGTATTCGCATGCCACAACCAGTCATTTCAAATTATAATGAAGGAAAAAGCTAATCATCATTGGAGGTCATTTCATGACGTCAAAGTATGGAATAAATGATATAGTAGAAATGAAAAAACCACATGCATGTGGAACAAATCGTTTTAAGATTATTAGAATGGGCGCTGATATTCGTATTAAATGTGAACATTGTCAGCGCAGTGTCATGATTCCACGGCAAGTGTTTAATAAGAAAATGAAAAAAGTTCTTGAATTTCATCAAGACAAAGAAAGTAAGGAGAATGAATAATGGCTTTAACAGCAGGTATCGTAGGTTTGCCTAACGTAGGTAAGTCTACCCTATTTAATGCAATTACTAAAGCTGGCGCATTAGCAGCAAACTATCCCTTCGCAACGATTGATCCCAATGTTGGTATCGTTGAAGTGCCAGATTCACGTTTAATAAAATTAGAAGAAATGGTTCAACCTAAAAAAACAATTCCTACTACTTTTGAGTTTACTGATATTGCAGGTATTGTTAAGGGTGCATCTAAGGGCGAAGGTTTAGGAAATAAATTCCTTTCACATATTCGTGAAGTAGATGCTATATGTCAGGTGGTTCGTGCGTTTGACGATGAGAATGTTACACATGTATCAGGGCGTGTTAATCCGCTTGATGACATAGAAGTCATTAATATGGAACTTGTTTTAGCAGACTTAGAATCTGTTGAAAAACGTTTACCGAAAATAGAGAAGATGGCTCGCCAAAAAGATAAAACAGCTGAGATGGAATTACGTATATTAACACAAATTAAAGAAGCGTTAGAAGACGGTAAACCAGTACGCAGTATTGATTTCAATGAAGATGATCAAAAGTGGGTTAATCAAGCTCAGTTATTAACATCTAAGAAAATGTTATACATTGCTAATGTTGGTGAAGATGAAATTGGAGATAAAGATAATGATAAAGTGAAGGCAATTCGTGAATATGCAGCAAACGAAGATTCAGAAGTTATCGTTATTAGTGCAAAAATTGAGGAAGAAATCGCCACATTAGATGATGAAGATAAAGAAATGTTCTTAGAAGATTTAGGCATTGAAGAACCAGGTTTAGACAGACTCATTAGAACAACATATGATTTGCTAGGTTTATCTACTTACTTTACTGCCGGTGTGCAAGAAGTGCGTGCTTGGACATTTAAACAAGGAATGACTGCACCACAATGTGCTGGAATTATTCACACTGATTTCGAACGTGGTTTTATTCGTGCAGAGGTAACAAGCTATGAAGATTATGTACAACATGGTGGCGAAAATGGTGCTAAAGAAGCGGGAAGACAACGTTTAGAAGGTAAAGATTACATCATGCAAGATGGGGATATTGTTCATTTCCGTTTTAATGTTTAACTTAAAGCATGTATTTATATTAATGAGGCACTCTAAAATTAGAAGCAAATTCTAGTTTTAGGGTGTTTTTTTGATAATAAAATTGAAAATTAGGAGATAAATTAATCTGCATACTACAATGACAACTATTAATGAGGCGATCATTTGTAGTTAGGAAATAGAATCATTGATTAATAGAGCAATGAAGCTTTCCATTAAACTTTCATTGCTCTTATGTAAGGATTCCAAATTCTTAAAAAAATGGAATGATTTTACTTGCTTTAATGATGTCTTGTGTACTAAAAAATTGTTTGCCCTCACCAGTGTATGCGGGTTCAAGAACTAAATTTGCTTTAGCGCAGTATAGCCATTCTGGGTGAATGCCACTATTTAAGATATCTTGAAACTCTTGGAAATCTTTATTCCAATCTAAATTTAATCTCATGAAAAACACCTCATATGTATTTTAGAACAAATGTTCGTTGAAGTGAAGTGTTTTTGTTCGTATGCGTTCGTATTTATGAAGTGAACCAAGACGAATTCACATTTTCGTCAATGTAATTTGCATCGACATTTTGATTTAATTCAGGAGAGTAGTAACTATCTGTATATTGCCATAGCACTTTCTCTCGGTTTGGTTCCTTAGCTTGATATGCTGCTAACCAGTAGCCATCATAAGAACTGACAGCATTTGATGCATGATTTAACATGAAGTTTTCATATGAATAAAAAAGGATCTTCTTGTTTCCAGCAAGCTTTCTCATTTCGTTTGCCCATGCTTGTGTCGCTGTTTCATCATCTCCGGATGTAACGGTTTGTTCTTCATAATCATTGATGTAAAAGGCGGCTTTGGGGGCACGTTGAGATAAAGTGTTAGCTTCATAACGTGCATCTTTTGGACTTTCGTACATGCTATAAGAGTACACGCCGTATTTCATTTTATTTTGTTCTAATAATGCTGCATTTTTTTCAAAAGTCTTATCAACATATTCTGAACCGTACTGTGCTCTTAAAATAATAAAATCATAATTTTTCTTTAGTTGTTTTATTTGTTCGTTAGTTAAAAGCCCTTGCCATTCAGAAATATCTAAGACTCTTTCACCATTATTTGTTTCAGTAATATTAGATTCAGCAGAGAAAGTAGAACGGTTTTGTGTTTTATGAGGTTGCTTTTTAGGATGGTCTTTTAAGTATTGTTGATAGCCATACCCCATTGTACCTTTTTCGCTTACAGAAGATGAAGACGCTTGTGCTTGAGTATCTATAAAATTAAGGCTAGTAGCGAAAATTGAAAGTGAAATGATTGAGTAAGAAAATTTCTTTAACATAAACGACTCCTTTATAATGAATTTAGTATCAAGTGCAATTATATGAAATATAATTTTGATGTTATTATAACTAAAATGAAGCATCAACTATCTATTAAGTAACATTAATATAATTTGAATATAAAGTAACGTATAACATAAATAGGATGATTGCGTTTGAACAACGAGGGAAGTCTCAGAGGAGTCTTAAACCAATAATCTGTATTGATATTTTCAAAAATAAATAATGCTCATCAATATTTAAGGGTAAGATTCATCTGAAATTGATTGTAAAAAGTAAAGCTCTATGCTATAATTCTTTTCTGTGAGTAATGAAAATTATTCCTTGCTTATCACTTTAAATGTTGATAAGCCGTATAGACCACAAGGAGGTGCAAATAAACTATGAGAACATATGAAATTATGTATATCGTACGTCCTAACATTGAAGAGGATGCTAAAAAAGCGTTAGTTGAACGTTTCAATGGTATCTTAGCTTCAGAAGGATCAGAAGTTTTAGAAGAAAAAGACTGGGGTAAACGTCGCCTAGCTTATGAAATCAATGATTTCAAAGAAGGTTTCTATAACATCGTACGTATTAAAACTGATAACAATAAATCAACTGACGAATTCCAACGTTTAGCTAAGATTAATGACGATATCATTCGTTACATCGTTATCCGTGAAGACCAAGATAAGTAATAATTTAGATGGGGGCGTTTAAATGTTAAATCGAGTTGTATTAGTAGGTCGTCTAACGAAAGATCCAGAATACAGAACCACACCCTCAGGCGTAAGTGTAGCGACATTTACTCTAGCAGTTAATCGTACTTTCACGAATGCTCAAGGGGAACGCGAAGCTGACTTTATTAACTGTGTAGTCTTCCGTAGACAAGCAGAAAATGTAAATAACTACTTGTCTAAAGGTAGTTTAGCTGGCGTTGATGGTCGCATACAATCACGTAGTTATGAAAATCAAGAAGGTCGTCGTATTTTTGTTACTGAAGTCGTATGTGATAGTGTTCAATTCCTTGAACCTAAAAACGCACAACAAGGTGGCCAACGTTCACAGAACAATAATTTCCAAGACTACGGTCAAGGATTTGGTGGTCAGCAATCAGGACAAAATACGTCTTACAACAACAATAATTCATCAAACTCAAATCAGTCGGATAATCCGTTTGCAAATGCTAATGGGCCGATTGATATCAGTGATGATGATTTACCATTCTAATAATGAACGAATAAAATAAAATGAGTCAAAGGAGGCAGTTAACCATGGCAGGTGGACCAAGAAGAGGCGGACGTCGTCGTAAAAAAGTATGCTATTTCACAGCAAATGGTATTACACACATCGACTATAAAGACACTGAATTATTAAAACGTTTTATCTCAGAACGTGGTAAAATTTTACCACGTCGTGTAACAGGCACTTCAGCGAAATATCAACGTATGTTGACTACAGCTATCAAACGTGCTCGTCATATGGCTTTATTACCATATGTTAAAGAAGAACAATAATATATTATTTATTGTAAAACCCCGTAAGTATAGGCTTACGGGGTTGTTTTTGTGTTTTTGAATATTTAAAAAGGGCGGGAATTTGAAAGCTAGATTTTTAGATACATATCCTTTGACGATATTTTTCAGTGATGTTATGAGATTGAATCCCAAAATGAGTTAAGATTATGCGTTGTAAAGTGGTTTAAAACGGAACATCTTAGTTTATTATATTTACCTTCCTAAAACTACGTCATTAATTTATTTTTTAAAGCATTTGATAAGGTACGTTGAAAAAATGGGTTAGGTGCATGACATCTTTAAATATTGATTCATGATAATGACTTACCATTCCCAAATTTGAAGTGGTTTGTTATGCGTGCCATTTTTCTTGTTAAGTTGAGTAGTTAATTCTTCAATCTCTATATGTCTTTTAGTTCTTAAGTTATATAAAATATGTAAATTTATGTGCCACATCTTCTATTCATGATGAAAGTATCTACGTTGACATCAAGATGTCATTTTATCAATTAGCATATCCAAGGGGTTATACTTTGAAGTTGTGGCACCATGATTAACATTTAATGTTTGTAATTTTGTTTTTTATTAGAAAGCATGTTTAGAATAGCTGATAATATAGTACAGATGATTGTAACCATGATTAGTGTCGTTACTACATAGACTTGATTACTTTGAATATTAAAACCTATTTCAAAATGACCTTGTAAGTGTCCTTTTATAAAAAAGTTAAGTGTAATGATAGTGAGAATTGCTAAAAATGAAAGGAAACCTATAATTTGTATAATTTGGTTAATACGTTGAAATTTATTTTTATGTTGCATGTAAAATACCTACTTTAAATATTTTTAGAAATAGTTCATTTTAGTCATCTTCAATAGCTTAACACAATAGGATTGAGGTTGATAATAATAAATATTGAAAAAATAAAAGTAAAATAGCTTTTATCAGTAAAATAAAAATTTATACAAAGCGTTTAATCATTTTTGACATGGGGTATCTCATACTAGTGAATAAAATATATAAATAAAGGAGACAATCAATTATGTTTGGATTAATAGGTATGATTATTGTCGGCGGTATCATTGGATGGATCGCAGGTTTAATTTTAGGTAAAGACGTACCAGGAGGTATTCTAGGAAATATTATTGCTGGTATTGTAGGATCATGGGTTGGTACTATGATTTTAGGTGAATGGGGACCACAATTAGGTAAAATACACATCTTTCCAGCATTATTAGGTTCAATTATTTTAATCTTTATTATTTCATTAATTTTAAAAGCACTAAGAAAAAAATAATAATTATAGATTAAGTTTAATTTAGGTAGAAAATGTGTTGCTTGATTATTTGAAAGTAATCAATTAATACAGTTAAAGTATGTGTGTTTATCTATACGCACGTAACTCAATGATAGATATTGATGATGTCTTTAATCGTTTGAGTTACATTAATTATAGTTATCAAAGCATCCAAACCAATAAAAATGGTGTGGGTGCTTTTTTCATGTTATAAAACATAAAAAAGGATGGCGCTGGGTTACGCCATCCAGGAGTATTATGTTCATGAATATAAAAGACTTTGTAGTTACTAATAACTACAATTTAATATTATCAGATTGCTATTTATCTGACAACATTAAAGGTTTTGATTTTTAAAATTTCCAACAAAATTGAGAAAATTATTACTTTGATTTAAAGGCCTCTATTCGGTTTCATAAGCCATTGGTGATATGTAATAATGAATTGTAAAACGACATCGAGGAGGTTTCTTATGGACAGTTTAATTACATTTATCATTATTACATTATTGATTATTATAGTGCCTGGGCCAGATTTCATTATTGTAATGAAAAATACTATTAACTCAAGTAAAATGAATGGTTTTATGGCCGCATTTGGTATCACTACGGGGCATATTTTATACTCTTCATTAGCAATTTTTGGAATTATATACATACTTACGAGTTTACACTTTGTTTTTTTAACAATAAAAATATTGGGTGCTTGTTATCTTATTTATCTCGGAATCAAAAGTATTTTAAGTGCGCACAGTTCTGTTGATTTTAGTAAACAAGCTTTAGCTGATGTCAGAAATGTGAGTTATATCACTTCTTTTAGACAAGGTTTTTTAAGTACAAGTCTTAACCCTAAAGCTTTATTATTTTATGTTAGTATATTCCCTCAGTTTCTTTCTAACGGTAATATACATATGAAATCTGAGATTGCGTTATTTGCTTTTTCAGTTGTTGTAGTTACATGCTTATGGTTTTTATTTTGTGTATTTATCTTTCAATATATTAAATTATTATTCAGCAGACCAAGATTCAAAGCTATATTTGATTATATTGTAGGGTTTGTTTTAATTGGCTTATCTATTAATTTATTATTAAGTAAAAGTAGCTAAGTCAGAAATGAGGAGATAGAATGGAAATTTATTTAGTGAGGCATGGTGAGTCGCAGTCCAATTATGATAATAAGCACGGGTATCTATATTTTTGTGGACAGTTAGACATCCCTTTGACGGAAAGAGGTATAAAAAGCGCTAGAGAACTATCTGCTTATTTAAAAAATAAATACATTGACACTGTATATGTATCAGATTTAAAAAGAACAAGGCAAACGTATGATGAGCTATTTCCTTATGATCTTCCAACAATATATACTAAGACGTTAAGAGAGCGTTCGTTAGGTGTTTTTGAAGGGAAAAATAAAGAAGAAGTTTGTAAAGACAAAAGGTTCGAAAAATATTTCCATGATCCTAATTATAAATACTTTAGACATAGTTTTTCACAAAAAGCACCACAAGGAGAAAGTTATCAAGATGTCTATGATAGAGTGGTTACTTTCATTGAAAATGAGCTTAATCAACGGCAAAGATGTGTAGTGATAGTTGCGCACCAAGTTGTAATTAGATGTTTTTTCGTCTATTTTAAAATGATAACTAAGGAAGAAGCCTTATCGACGGAAATTCTTAATTGTTATCCATATTTAATTAAAAAAGAAATGAAGTTTTGAATAGATATATAATCATTTGAGTTGTAAAATTGCAATTGCTGGCTAAATTGATATTAATTCTCTATCAAAAGGTATGATTGAGGTCTATCAACAACCGTAGCAATATTGTTATATATAATATAGGATTGTGAGTGAAGCCTGGGGCATTGATTATCGATGCCTCAGGCTTTCATAACATACAATCAGTCAATGATAGAATTAAAAATATACACAAATATCAAACCATTTTTTACAAGAGAGTGGGGCCCCAACAAAGAGAATTTCACCGAGAAATTTAACAAGCAAAGCAAGTTGGGGATGGGCCCTCAACAAAGAGGATTATAATGTAAATTCTACCTCTCTTACCCCTTTACTTGATTAATTTATTCTATCTGAAGTAGATGGGTGTACTGAAAGTGTGACAATAGAACTAACAAGTAATGCAAGTATCGTTAAGGAAGCCATAAGCGTAATGACAATTTGTCCCATCATTAAGCTAATGATTACTAAAAACCCCCATATCATCAGTGCGCTTATTTGTAATATCGCCGATATGATTCTACATGCAAGATGATTAAATATACCTAATATGAGTGCTGGTAAAGCCATTATAACTATTGTCGTAATGGCTATGAGTACTGTATAAGGTTCGTTATAGTTGATTGTGTGTGGGCCTGTTGGATATTTTGCTAAAACAAGTACTAAGCCGATGGTAGATAGTATTGCTAAGATAATAAATGTTAAACGTATCTTCATAATGATTTTCCTCATTTCTTTTTATTTAGAAAAATATATATGCTATATTAATTTTATTGTGTATTAAATATATTGAATTGTCAAAATAGCGAAAGCATGTTTCAAAAAGATGAGATGATGAATTAACTCGAATATCAAACAAGCCCAAAAAAGATGTTAGTCCAACATCTTTTTTGGGCAAGTAAAATAATGTGCTATAGAAAAAGCCTTTTGTTTTATTTATTAAATACTTCTGTGTCTATTCCTTTTTTCTTAAGGAAAGTAGTGATTTTATCTTGTTGTTTTTTATTTACATCACCTGAATATTTTGTGGGTACATCAACAACGTTAATTGAATTTTGTGGTTGGTAGTTTAATTTCTCAATGTCTTCATCTACGTTTGAAATAGTACTATTTAAAGCGTGAAAATAATTAATTATACGATCTGTTGGATCTTTATATTCTTCAGGGATGTGATTGTTTTTTATAAATTTTTTAAAATGCAAATCATTTTTAACTGCTAAATTGGATAACTTGCTAAGACGATCAGCTTGTGATTCTGTGATTTTAGGATTACTATCACTTTGCTTATCTAATTTATGTTGCATGACATACTTATTATCAAGTACATCGCTATTCGCTTGTAAATATTTTTCTAAAGCTTGCGTCATCTCTTTTTCGCTAATTTTTTGTCCTTTTTTGTTTGAAGAAAAAATATCTTTTTCCTTTAAAGTTTTAGCATTTTTAGGTGCATGAGCGTTGCTGTGATGCTCTTGGTTATTGTTATCGTTCGTATTTGAGCATGCTGCAAGTGTTAAAGACAATGCTAGTATCAAGTATGTAATGACTCTCTTTTTCATAGAATTGAGTAACTCCTTTTACGTCTCTATCATTAAACAGTGTTTTAAATTTATACATCTATTAGAGTATCATTTGTCGAAAAATATTTGAATATTTTAGAACTACATTTACCGTTAGATATGACTAAATTATGTCGGATTATATGAATAATATACTTGTTTCAATAGGTTTTTTATAATAAAAAACAGAGCTCCACCATGGGAACTCTGTGAGGTTAAAATATTTATGATAAGTAACGTTTTAAAAATTAATTTCTAATTATATAATCGAATGCATTAAGTGCAGCATTGGCACCAGCACCCATAGAAATAATAATTTGCTTATTTTTTTGATCAGTAACGTCACCAGCTGCAAAGATACCAGGAACGTTTGTTGCGTTATCGCGATTAATCATAACCTCGCCACGTTCATTTAATTCGACAGCATTTTGCAACCAAGATGTATTAGGAACTAATCCAATCTGTACAAATATTCCATCTAAATTAACTACTTGTGACTCTCCGGTAGTCATATCTTCATAGCTGATACCTGTAACGTAATCGTCACCAATTACTTCTGTTGTTTTAGCGCTCGTTTTAATATCAACATTAGGTAGTGAGCGTAGACGTTCTTGTAATACGCTATCAGCTTTTAATTCAGAAGCGTATTCAAATAATGTTACGTGTTTAACGATGCCGGCTAAATCAATAGCTGCTTCTACACCAGAATTACCACCACCGATGACAGCGACATCTTTATTTTCAAATAAAGGTCCGTCACAGTGAGGGCAGAAAGCCACGCCTTTATTGATTAGACGGTCTTCCCCTGGGATGTTTAGTTTGCGCCAACTTGCACCTGTAGAAATGATGGCAGTTTTACTTTCTAAAACAGCATCATTTTCTAAAGTTACTCGAATAGCTGAATCTGTTTTTTCGATATTTGTAGCACGAATACCAGTCATTGTATCAATATCATATTGTGCAATATGTTCTGCAAGATTTGATGAGAACTCTGAACCTGTCGTTTCTTTAACAGTGATGAAGTTCTCGATACCAGCAGTATCATTAACTTGACCACCAATGCGATCAGCGACAATACCTGTACGTAGCCCTTTACGTGCTGTATAAATTGCAGCACTACCACTTGCAGGTCCGCCACCAACGATTAACACGTCATAAGGATCTTTATCGTTGAATTCAGAGGCATCTTGCGTGCTTCCTAATTTAGTTAAAATATCTTGAACTGTCATGCGTCCGTTACCAAATTCTTGACCATCTAAGAAGACGGCAGGCACTGCCATAATGTTTTCAGATTCTTCACGGAAAACAGCGCCATCAATCATAGTATGAGTGATGTTAGGATTAATAACACTCATTAGGTTTAACGCTTGAACGACGTCAGGACACTTTTGACAAGTAAGACTTACAAAGGTTTCGAAATGAAATGGACCTTCGAGCCCTTTAATTTGATCGATAATGGATTGCTTTTCTTTAGGTGCTCGACCACTCACTTGTAGTATAGCTAATACTAGAGAGTTGAATTCATGGCCTAAAGGTATGCCAGCAAATGTAATACCTGTTTCTTCACCAGGGCGGTTAACTGAAAAACTTGGTGTACGTTTTAAAGATTTTTCAGTAATTGTTATGTGTGCTGACATCTCAGCAATCTCATTTAATAATTCTTTGAGTTCGTTTGATTTATCATCAGAGCCTAGGCTGGCAACGAATTCAACGTCACCTTCCATAAGCTCAAGTAATTGTTGTAATTGTTGCTTTAAATCAGCATTAAGCATATTTTAATGCCTCCTTAGATTTTACCTACTAAGTCTAAACCAGGTTGTAATGATTCTGAACCTTCTTCCCATTTAGCTGGGCAAACTTCACCTGGATGTTGACGTACATATTGAGCGGCTTTAATTTTGTTAACTAATGTACTTGCGTCACGTCCGATTCCGTCAGCATTGATTTCTGCTGCTTGTACCACACCATCAGGGTCGATAATGAAAGTACCACGTTGTGCTAGACCAGATTCTTCATCCAACACATCGAAATTGCGAGTGATTGTTTGAGAAGGATCACCAATCATGCTGTATTCTAGTTTGCTGATTGCATCAGAATGGTCGTGCCAAGCTTTGTGTACGAAGTGTGTATCTGTAGATACTGAGTACACGTTAACGCCTAATTCTTGTAATTTAGCGTATTGATTTTGTAAATCTTCTAATTCAGTAGGGCATACGAATGAGAAGTCAGCAGGATAGAAACATACAACGTTCCAAGAACCTTTAAGATCTTCTTGAGTAACTTCTTTAAACTCATCTTTTTTTGGATCATAAGCTTGTGCTGTGAAAGGTAAAATTTCTTTGTTAATTAAAGACATAGATAAATTCCTCCTGAAAAGTTAAGTGTTAATTAGAATTACTTAAAAATAATTGTTTGTTTATAATAATTCTAATCTCTTGTTTAGTATTATTACATCTTGGCATTGAATAGTCAACTTTAGAAGTTCTTAAAATCTATGAAAGTATAAAAAGCTATAATTAAGCCATTTTAAATCCTTCATTAATTAAAGAATAACGAGTAAAAAAAGTTGAAAATCCAATGTGAAACTGAAATTTTCAAATGTGTATGACATTGAATCTCAGTTATCATTCTCAACTATGGTTATTTTATTGATAATGAAGTGTAATTTTATTACTACTTCATATATATAATAACATGTATCATACATGGATTTCCTTTTTTAGCATCTGTATAAAACAGAAAGAGTTAATTCCACAAGTTGTTATGACTTTCTGTGAAAATAACCCTATTAAACTTACTTTATTTATTAACCGAAAATGACACCTTACCGATACCACTATATTCAGCACGGTACGTGCCATATTCTAATTTTAATGGAGATATAAAAGTTCCAGATGAAATGATATCTCCTTTTTTAAGTTGTTTGCCGTGCGTGTGTAGTTTTTTAATTAACCAATGAATAGCGTTTAAAGGATTTCCAAGTACTTCAGATGATTCTCCTGTGGCGATACATTTATCGTCTTTATATAAATTTAAATGTACATTAGCAAATGCATCATTATCAAGTCCGTCTACAGAGTCACCTACTACGACAAGTCCTGTTGCGGTATTATCTGATATTAAATCTGATAAAGTAAAATTTGGAAACCAATTTTTATATCTTGCATCTGGAATTTCAATGCCTGGCGCGATACGGGTATGATATTTAATTGTTTCTAAATCAGCATCATAAGGTAAGTCTTCTTGCACTATAAAGATAATTTCTGGTTCTAGTAATGGTGAAAATAATTCTGAAAGAGAGACTGAGGCGCTATCATTAACAATTTGGTTAGATAAAAGTGTTCCATATGCAGGTTCGTTAGTGTTAGCAATTGTTTGAGTTGCCTTGCTAGTCATACTAACTTTATACCCTGTAACAGTCGAACGGTCTTTGAAAGTTAATTGGTCAATTAGTTCCTCTTGTACATGATATGCTTCTTCTTCGCTTAATTGATAGTTCTCGCTAATGAAATCGATAGGTTTTTTATATCTATAGGCTTTAAATAAAACCTCAGCAACTTCTTTATTTGTTAGTGTCATATTGTATCCCCCTAAATTATCTGAAAATTGATACTTTTATGATAACTTCTAAATATGAAGCGTGCAAATCTATTTAAATATACTTCATTTAGGGTATAAAATAATTAATAATGAAAATTTTGATAGGAGTGTGTATAGTGTCAGATTATGTTTATGAGCTGATGAAACAACATCATTCAGTTAGAAAATTTAAGGATCAACCACTTAGTTCTGAGACGGTAGAAAAATTAGTAGAGGCGGGACAGAGTGCTTCTACATCCAGTTATCTTCAAACTTATTCTATTATTGGTGTTGAAGATCCAAGCATTAAAGCGCGTTTAAAGGAAGTGTCAGGTCAACCTTATGTTTTAGATAATGGTTATTTATTTGTATTTGTTTTAGATTATTATCGTCATCATTTAGTAGATGAAGTTGCGGCGTCAAATATGGAGACATCATATGGTTCTGCAGAAGGACTATTAGTAGGTACAATAGATGTTGCATTAGTTGCACAAAACATGGCAGTTGCTGCCGAAGATATGGGATATGGAATTGTTTATTTAGGGTCATTGCGTAATGATGTTGCGCGAGTGCGTGAAATTTTAAATTTACCAGATTATACGTTTCCGTTATTTGGTATGGCAGTTGGTGAGCCTTCTGATGAAGAAAATGGTTCACCTAAACCGCGCTTGCCATTTAAACATATATTTCATAAAGACCAGTATGATGCAAATCATCATCAACAACGAAAAGAATTGGAAGCATACGACCAAGTAGTGAGTGAATATTATAAAGAACGTACCCACGGTGTGCGTACAGAAAATTGGTCACAACAAATAGAAACATTTCTAGGACGTAAAACACGTTTAGATATGTTAGATGAATTGAAAAAAGCAGGATTTATTCAAAGATAAAAAGAACCTGAGACAGAAATACATGTCTCAGGCTGGGTGGGGCGATATTTTAAACACAAATTTTGCCCCGCTCTTTTTATAATTGTATATCGTAATGACCAATGACAACTTATCTTACATTTAATTTGCAGATAAATCGCCGTAATCATTTGAGTCAAAAGTTTTTTTGTCCCAATGATTTGTTAAGCGTGCGGTACCTGTTCCAGCTAGCATTGAGTCATTAACGTTAAGTGCTGTACGACCCATATCGATGAGAGGTTCGATAGATATCAGTACTCCTGCTAGAGCGACTGGTAGATTAAGTGTAGATAATACGAGTATTGATGCGAATGTTGCACCGCCACCTACACCTGCAACACCAAATGAACTTATAATAACAACAGCAATAAGTGTAACAACAAATTGGAAGTCAATTTCTACATTTGCTACTGGTGCTACCATAACTGCTAGCATAGCAGGGTAGATTCCTGCACAGCCATTTTGCCCTATGGATAGACCAAAAGTTGCAGAGAAGTTTGCAATTCCCTCAGGTACACCTAAACGTTTTGTTTGCGTTTGAACATTTAATGGTAATGCACCTGCACTTGATCGTGAAGTAAATGCGAAGATTAGTACTTCTATTGTCTTTTTCACGTATTTAACGGGATTGATACCTAAGACACTCAGTATAATTAAATGGATGATATACATTGTGATTAGAGCTGCGTATGAAGCAATTAAGAATTTACCTAACGTCCAAATTGCAGAAAAATCGCTGGTCGCAAGAGTAGAAGCCATAATAGCTAAAATGCCATAAGGCGTTAATCGTAAAACAAAAGTTACGATAGCCATAACGATAGAATAGATTGCTTCTATACCACGTTTAAGTAAGCTTCCATGTTCCGGTTGTTTTCTTGCAACTCTAAGATAAGCAAAGCCCACAAACGTTGCAAAAATAACAACTGCAATTGTCGAAGTTGTACGTTGTCCTGTGAAATCTAAAAATGGATTGCTTGGGAATACTTCGAGAATTTGTTGTGGTAAAGTGTTTGCAGTTAAATCTTTAGCTTGTTTTGAAATTTCTGTACCACGTGAATGTTCTGCACTACCTAAATCAATAGACGATGCATCTAAACCAAAGATCAAAGCGTAAAAAATTCCGACGATAGCTGCGATGGCTACAGTACCAATTAAAAACATAAAAATATAAGAACCGATCTTAGCGAATTTTTCACCAATTTGTATTTTGCTAAAAGCGGCAACAATTGAAATGAATATTAGTGGCATGACAATCATTTGTAATAGTGCAACATAACCATCTCCGACAATACTAAACCAGTCTGTTGATTGTTCGAGAGTTTTAGACTCTGCACCATATATGAGGTGTAATACAATGCCAAATACGATACCTATTCCTAAAGCGGTAAAGACGCGTTTAGGGAATGAAACGTGTTTTCTTGCCATAATATTTAACATAACTAGGAAAACAAGTAACACGATGACATTAATTACTGTAAAAAGTATTTCCATATCAATATATAGCTCCTTTTATAATTTTAGTATTCCGACATATGTAATAAGAATAAAGGGGGTTAAGAAGAAATTCAAGTTGTTGATTTATAGTTTTCTGATTCACTTAAAGTTGAATAGTGTGAAGGTGATTACTAGAACAATGAAAAATTGGAAGTTTATGTTTATTAGAAAAGTGAGCAAAGAGGACATAAAGAGATTTACATTAATAAAAAAGACGCGTGCAATCATGCTATAAGAAGACAAGATTGCGCGCGTTTTTTATTTAATATTATGAATAAGCATGAGTCAGCTATGAATACAAATCATTTATAAGTTAAATAGACGTGCAAAGAAACCTTTCTTCTCTTCTTTAGGTTGTTGTTGGTAAGTCGATTGAGAAGAAGGTGTAGCTGATGTTGATTGAGAATGAGAAATTGACTCAGATTTTTCTGAGTTAGATACACTTCCTGACTCTGACAAGAACTCGCTTGTAGACGTACTTTTTGATTCAATTTCCGATTTGCTATTTGTATTACTTTCAGATGTTATCGAGTTAGACTCGGATAGAGATGAACTCATTGAATCGTTTACTGATTCAGATTGGCTTAAACTTGCTGTAGTGCTTTGACTTGCGATGTTGCTCTGAGATATTGAAGCGCTATTTGACATTGAATCAAAATGACTGCGTAATTCACTATCTTTTAATTCGTTAGCTTTAGCGATGTCTTTAGATTGTTGTTCTTGTGCTGACTGAATAGCCTCTTGAGAATTTTGGATTGATTTTAAAGACTGGGCATTCGATTCTAATTTTGTTGTAATATCAGTCTGTAATTCTTTAAGTTCCTGTTGTTGGTGATGTACTTGGTTAATCATTTGCCCTAACATTTGACGTTCTTCTCGCATTTTTTGAATTTCAGAACGTAAATCTTCAACGAGTTGTGCTACATTTTGATCAGTTGGTAATTGGCTATCCTCGTCTTTAACAATGACTTGTAAAAAGTCTTTTTCCTTTTCAAGCTCTTCAAATGCTAAATCATAACTATTCGTTTGTTTAACTTTGTTAGCGATATCTGTAAATAATTCGATGTCATCTTCTTTAAAGTCTGTGGCTTCACGACCACGATATTCTGTTTTACTAAGGTGATAGCCTCGTTCCTCTAAATGTTGTACAATTTTTCGGACCTGCTTTTCACTTAGTTCTACACGTTGAGCAAATTCTTTAGTTAACATTGAAAAAGTCCCTTCATATTTTAATTATGTATGGTGACGTTTGTCTTCGGCCAGTGAAACGTCAGTCTTACCTCATATGATAGTTTACCTTTTCTTAATATTGATTTCAAGGTGTTTTAGACAGACTATCTTAAATTCATTTCTTTTAGGAGAGGGTAAATAATTTCTCTTGAAATGCCGTTTGCAAAAACATATTTAAGAATATAATTAGATTTGACGCTTGTGCCATAAATGTCCTTTGTTAATTCAATGTTAGCTTTAATAAATAAATCTACTTTTTGTGGCGTTTCCTTTTGGTTTTGATTTGGATGAATGTAGTCGATGTCGTCCTGCTTTTCAAATTGATTTTCAAAGAGGAATTGACGACGATGTTCTAGTGCGTTTCTGAGCTTGTCATCGATGTCAACAGTCGAGGGTTCTTTTGGAACTTCTAACATGATGAAATTAATATCTCTATTATGAACTTCTTGTGATAAAAGGTTTAATTGTTTTTCTATTGCCTCTAAAGTTAAGGACATTCTTTCATCATGATTGGGGCTTTCTTTTGCGATTAAGTAAATTAAAAATGCAGAATTGGTTGTTGCTTCGTAATGCGCAGTTGCTAAGCTAACTACAGTCTGGTTTTCAATTCCAACGATAAAGGCGTAATCATTTTCTGTTTTATTGTTTTCAAGTGAGCGTTTAAAAATTTTACTATCTTCATCTAAACCAATATCCAATTTATTATCATATAATTTGAGTGCCTCGCTAAATAATGGATCTTTAGCTGATTCTATTACTTTAAATTCCATGTTATATCCTCTCCCTAATATTATTCAATCGTAGCTAATTAGCTTTATTTAATGATAAAAAAACCATAATGTCTGCTCGACTAAACAAACATTATGGTGCAATGCTTTTATAATGTAGAAATAAAATTATGCTTTAGGCCCTTCAGACTCTGCGGCATAATGAGTAATATCCACTTCTTTATATGCAGCATTATTATCTTCAACTTCATCATGAGAAGAACGATCACTGTTAGCAACAACGAGCATTTTATCGTTTAAAATATCTTGTTTATATCCTTCTAGTTCATTGTCAGTTAAATCATAACGAGATAATACTGCTTCTTCTCCATCTTCACCTGTAAGTAAACGAGACATACGGTCACTAAATGAGCCACTTGTAGCCATTAATGAGATTTGAGAGTTGTGTAAATCATCTAAGTGCAACTTACTTTTACTGATAACAGCTAATTCTGTCTCTAAATAACCTTCAGATTTTTTTTGATTGATGACTTTATATAATTCGTCTTGGTTATTCACTACAGTAATTTTTGCCATGATTATCGCCCCTTTTAAAAATGTTGTCTTACATGGTTATACCCTAGTCTAATTTAATAAAACTATTATACAGATAATTATATAATTTTGTGTTAAAACATTTCAATGATAATTCATCCTTTAATATAACGCTTACACTGAATTTTGATGCTTTTTGAATCGTGAACATCTCTTTAATTATATTGAAAATACAACAAAAATTTGCTATTATCATTAAATAATTTATATGACTCATATAATCTAGAGAATATGGCTTTAGAAGTTTCTACCGTGTCGCCATAAACGACACGACTATGAGTAACAATCCAATACATTAAGAGCAGTTTAAATCGCTAAAGCAACATAAAAGTAAAACGCATTTGGTATAACTGGTAACAAGTGAGGATACACATAAGCCTGTATAAATTGAGTGCAATTGTTTGAGTTTTATCAAATTTAATAAGCGTTTTTAGGATTACGTATGCGTATCTTCTTCTTAATTTGCTTTAAGGCAAAGTATTGCACGTTCACTCATAGATCCTGAAACTATTAATGGTAGTTTGAGGTTTTTTTGTATCTAGGAATCGAATTTGAATTTACTTGAGGAGGTTTTTTGAGTGGAGTCGTTAGGACAAAAAGTCAAAGAAGATGGCGTTGTCATCGATGAGAAAATTTTGAAAGTAGATGGATTTTTAAATCATCAAATTGATGCAAAGTTGATGAATGATGTAGGTAAAACATTTTATGAGTCTTTCAAAGACGCTGGTATTACTAAAATTTTAACTATTGAAGCTTCTGGTATTGCGCCTGCTATTATGGCTTCTTTTCATTTTGATGTTCCTTGTCTATTTGCTAAAAAAGCTAAACCTAGTACTTTGAAAGATGGCTTTTATAGCACGGATATTCATTCATTCACAAAAAATAAAACGAGTACAGTCATTGTATCTGAAGAGTTTTTAGGTCCAGACGATAAAGTACTTATCATTGATGACTTTTTAGCTAATGGCGATGCTTCGCTAGGTCTTAATGACATTGTAAAACAAGCAAATGCTACGACAGTTGGCGTGGGTATTGTGGTTGAAAAAAGTTTCCAAAATGGGCGCCAACGTTTAGAAGATGCAGGCTTATATGTGTCTTCACTTTGTAAGGTAGCTTCATTAAAAGGCAATAAGGTAACTCTTTTAGGTGAAGCGTAATGAAAAATTTCATATTAAGTGTGCAACATTTGTTAGCGATGTATGCAGGGGCGATTCTTGTTCCTATTATTGTGGGGACAAGCTTAAAATTTTCAGCTGAAGAAATTGCTTATCTAGTTACTGTTGATATATTTATGTGCGGGGTAGCGACATTTCTTCAAGCGAATAAAGTCACAGGGACTGGATTACCGATTGTACTAGGATGTACGTTTACTGCTGTTGCACCTATGATACTCATCGGTCAAACCAAAGGACTTAATGTTTTATATGGTTCGCTTTTAATATCCGGTATCTTAGTTGTTTTAATTGCGCCTTTTTTCTCTTATTTAGTTAAATTCTTCCCACCTGTTGTAACAGGAAGTGTCGTGACAATTATTGGAATCAATTTAATGCCAGTTGCAATGAATTACTTGGCAGGTGGCGAAGGAGCGAAAAACTATGGCGATACTAAGAATTTAATGTTAGGTGGTATTACACTACTCATTATTCTTATTTTACAAAGATTTACAAAGGGCTTCTTGAAATCAATTGCGATACTTATAGGATTGGCAATAGGTACTGCTTTAGCTGGTATATTTGGAATGGTTGATATCAAACAAGTGGGCGATGCACATTGGTTTGGATTCCCTGTTCCATTCAGATTTTCTGGTTTTGGCTTTGATGTAAGCTCGATACTTGTATTTTTCATTGTTGCAGTTGTAAGTTTAATTGAATCTACTGGTGTCTATCATGCACTGAGTGAAATTACTGGTAGAAAATTAGAAAGAAAAGATTTTCGAAAAGGGTATACTGCGGAAGGTCTAGCAATCATTTTAGGTTCAATATTTAATGCGTTTCCTTACACTGCATATTCCCAAAATGTAGGTCTTGTTTCTTTATCAGGAGCTAAAAAGAACAATGTGATATATGGAATGGTTATTCTTTTACTAATTTGTGGTTGTATACCTAAATTAGGTGCTTTAGCTAATATTATTCCATTGCCGGTTTTAGGTGGGGCAATGATAGCAATGTTTGGAATGGTTATGGCATACGGTGTTAGTATTTTGGGTAACATTAATTTCCAAAATCAAAATAATTTATTAATTATTGCAATTTCAGTAGGGTTAGGTGCTGGTATTAGTGCAGTACCTCAAGCATTTAAAGGATTAGGAGAACAATTTGCTTGGTTAACTCAAAATGGTATAGTGCTTGGCGCAATTTCTGCAATCATCTTAAATTTCTTTTTTAATGGTATAAAGTATAAACAAACCGGAGAAAATGTGAAATAATGTAACTAAGTATAAATAAAATTGGAGGCTGTTTTTAATGTGGGAAAATAAATTTGCTAAAGAATCTTTAACATTTGACGACGTGTTACTCATTCCAGCTGCATCAGATGTTTTACCAAGCGATGTTGACTTAAGTGTCAAATTATCAGATAAGATCAAATTAAACATTCCTGTTATCTCAGCAGGTATGGATACAGTAACTGAATCAAAAATGGCGATTGCTATGGCTCGTCAAGGCGGTTTAGGTGTTATCCATAAGAATATGGGCGTCGAAGAGCAAGCTGATGAGGTACAAAAGGTTAAACGTTCAGAAAATGGTGTTATTTCTAACCCGTTCTTCTTAACACCGGACGAAAGTGTGTATGAGGCTGAAGCATTAATGGGCAAATACCGTATCTCTGGTGTACCTATTGTCGATAATCAAGAGGATCGCAAGTTGATTGGGATTTTAACAAATCGTGATTTACGATTTATTGAAGATTTTTCAATTAAAATATCAGATGTAATGACGAAAGATGATTTAATAACAGCTCCAGTTGGTACGACTTTAGATGAAGCCGAAGCTATTCTTCAAAAACATAAGATTGAGAAACTTCCATTAGTAGAAAATGGTCGTTTAGAAGGATTAATCACGATTAAAGATATTGAAAAAGTACTTGAATTCCCATATGCAGCTAAAGATGAACATGGTAGATTGTTAGCTGCAGCAGCAATCGGTACGTCTAAAGATACTGAAATTCGTGCACAAAAATTAGTTGAAGCTGGCGTAGATGCGTTAATTATTGATACGGCTCATGGTCATTCTAAAGGCGTTATTAATCAAGTTAAACACATTAAGGAAACATATCCTGAAATTACTGTTGTCGCAGGTAACGTAGCGACTGCAGAGGCAACACGTGCTTTATTTGAAGCTGGTGCCGATGTAGTTAAAGTAGGTATTGGTCCAGGGTCAATTTGTACGACACGTGTTGTTGCAGGTGTAGGTGTGCCTCAAATTACAGCAGTTTATGATTGTGCTACAGAAGCCCGTAAGCATGGTAAGGCTATTATTGCTGATGGTGGTATTAAGTTCTCAGGTGATATTATCAAAGCATTAGCTGCTGGTGGTCATGCGGTTATGTTAGGTAGTTTGTTAGCTGGTACAGAAGAAAGTCCTGGTGCAACTGAAGTATTCCAAGGTAGACAATATAAAGTTTATCGCGGTATGGGATCTTTAGGTGCTATGGAAAAAGGTTCAAATGATCGTTACTTCCAAGAAGATAAGACGCCAAGAAAATTTGTTCCTGAAGGTATTGAAGGTCGCACAGCTTATAAAGGACCATTACAAGATACAATCTATCAACTTATGGGTGGCGTTAGAGCTGGTATGGGTTATACTGGTTCAGAAAACCTAAAAAAATTACGTGAAGAAGCACAATTTACACGTATGGGACCAGCTGGCTTAGCTGAAAGTCATCCTCACAATGTTCAAATTACGAAAGAATCACCAAACTATTCTTTCTAGTGTTAAACTTTGGATGATGAATTAATTATTTGTAGGAACGCGCTTAATTCTTAAAACAAAAATGCTTAATGATACGGTAACAATACTTAAAGCTATCATTTAGGGCATTGATAGGCGCGTTTCTCTTACTTTTACATAAAATAAAACAATAAAGGAGATTCATGACTATGGAAATGGCGAAAGAGCAAGAGCTGATTCTTGTTTTAGACTTTGGTAGCCAATATAACCAGTTAATTACGCGTCGTATCCGTGAGATGGGCGTTTATAGTGAATTACATGATCACGAAATTTCTATTGAAGAAATTAAACGAATGAATCCTAAAGGTATCATTCTTTCAGGTGGTCCAAATTCAGTGTATGAAGAGGGGTCATTTACTATCGACCCTGAAATTTATAATTTAGGTATTCCAGTTTTAGGTATTTGTTATGGTATGCAATTAACGACTAAGCTTTTAGGTGGTAAAGTTGAGCGTGCCAATGAGCGTGAATATGGCAAAGCTACAATTAACGCTAAATCAGATGAACTTTTCTTTGGCTTACCTTCTGAACAAACAGTATGGATGAGTCATTCTGATAAAGTAATTGAAATTCCTGAAGGATTTGAAGTAATCGCAGATAGTCCAAGTACTAATTATGCAGCTATTGAAGATAAAAAACGTCGTATTTACGGTGTACAATTCCATCCAGAAGTACGTCACACTGAATATGGGAACGACTTACTAAGAAACTTCGTTCGCCGTGTTTGTAATTGTACAGGTGAATGGACGATGGAGAATTTCATTGAAATTGAAATTGAGAAAATTCGTCAACAAGTAGGTAATCGTAAAGTATTATGTGCAATGAGTGGTGGAGTAGATTCATCCGTAGTTGCTGTACTTTTACATAAGGCAATCGGCGACCAATTAACATGTATTTTTGTAGACCATGGTCTTTTACGTAAAGGTGAAGGTGACATGGTCATGGAGCAATTCGGTGAAGGTTTTGATATGAATATTATTCGTGTTAATGCTCAAGAACGCTTCATGAGTAAACTAAAAGGTGTTTCTGATCCAGAACGTAAACGTAAAATCATTGGTAACGAGTTTGTATATGTCTTTGATGACGAAGCTGCGAAATTAACAGATGTAGATTTCTTAGCTCAAGGTACGTTATATACGGATGTGATTGAATCAGGTACTAAGACAGCTCAAACAATTAAATCTCACCACAATGTAGGTGGATTACCTGAAGACATGGAATTTGAACTTATTGAACCGATCAATACATTATTCAAAGATGAAGTGCGTGCATTAGGAATAGAATTAGGTATACCTGAACATTTAGTTTGGAGACAACCATTCCCAGGACCTGGATTAGGTATCCGTGTACTTGGAGAAATTACTGAAGATAAGCTTGAAATTGTTCGTGAATCAGATGCGATTTTACGTGAAGTGATTCGTGAGGAAGGTCTTGAAAGAGATATCTGGCAATACTTTACAGTACTTCCAGGTATTCAATCGGTCGGTGTCATGGGAGACTACCGTACGTATGATCATACTGTAGGTATTCGTGCGGTAACATCCATCGATGGCATGACTAGTGACTTTGCTAGAATTGATTGGGAAGTCTTACAAAAGATTTCAAGTCGAATTGTCAATGAGGTGGACCACGTTAATCGCGTTGTCTATGACATAACGTCTAAGCCACCAAGTACAATTGAGTGGGAATAGAATATAATAATGAAACAACCCTTTAACCGCAATGGTTAGAGGGTTGTTTTTGTATTTTCGAAGTTGGAAAAGGGCGGTGGATGAAAGTTTATTAGGTATTAATGAATAACTATATTTATTAACCAATTCAGCTAATGGTGACGGAAACTAAGGAAATTGTTATAAAACGTGGTGAATATAAGGAAAATCAATAAAACGGTAAATTGCAACTTGTTTATAATGAATATGTATAGCTAGTAGAAGGCCATACTAAGCCAAGTGATTGTTTGAAAGTTCGTGATGATATGATTGGGAAGTATCATAAACTATTTACTGAGAGAAAAAATTTTACAGGTGATACTCCGGAAATTGTTAATATTGGCGAATGGGATGAGGGCGATGAAGAAGATAAACAGAGAGCACCAGATAAAATAAATGAAAACTATCCTAATAGAACAATTATTGTTGATGATATACCGTTAGAGGATTAAATAGAGCCTATCTGAAAATATTCAGATGGGCATTTTTGATTTTAATTGAGATATTATTTTATTAGTATTTTAATTGATTAATAAATGATAATCTAAAAGGGGTAAGATTAAAAAATAATAGGAGAATGGTAATTGGACAAAGTTAATTACTTTTTAAAAGCTTTAGTATTGGTAATTATGCTTCGTTGTACCATGAATTATTTACTTCCGTCACCTGATACAATAACTTTTAAAATTTTAGATGGGCTTGCTTTTGGTGTTTTAACTGTATTTTTAATTAATTGGATTATTGGAATTTTTAAGAAGTATTCACAAAAATAAATTGCTCATTTATGTTGATTTTGAAATTGTTAAAAATTCTAAGTATCGATATCAATAAAGCAATTGGAATAAAGCATCTATGATTATTTGAAAACATAAGTTATAATATATTCAAAAATATTTTTGAATGAGGTGTAATTATGATTCAGACTATTGTAACTGCTGCTATTCTTTATATTGCGACAGCAGTAGATTTATTAGTGATTTTGTTAATATTTTTTGCTAAAGCAAAGACTAAAAAGGAATATCGAGATATTTATATTGGTCAATATGTAGGATCTGTGACATTGATTGTCGTAAGTTTATTCTTTGCCTTTGTCTTAAATTATGTTCCTGAAAAATGGATATTAGGATTATTAGGGTTAATACCGATTTATTTAGGAATTAAAGTGGCTATTTATGATGATTGTGAAGGAGAAAAGAGAGCTAAAAAAGAATTGAATGAAAAAGGATTGTCTAAATTAGTTGGTACGGTTGCAATTGTTACGATAGCAAGTTGTGGTGCTGATAATATTGGTTTATTTGTTCCGTATTTTGTGACATTAAGTGTTACTAATTTATTCATTACTTTGTTTGTCTTTTTAATTTTAATTTTCTTCTTGGTATTTACTGCACAAAAATTAGCTAATATTCCAGGAGTTGGAGAAATTGTTGAGAAATTTAGCCGTTGGATTATGGCTGTTATTTATATAGCTTTAGGTTTATTTATTATTATAGAAAATGACACTATTCAAACAATTTTAGGATTTATATTTTAATTTAGGGTGTGATTTCATATGAGTTATGAAAATGCTTGTGATGTGATCTGTGTACATGAGGATAAAGTTAACAATGCTTTAAGTTTTTTAGAAGATGATAAATCTAAGAAATTACTTAACATTTTAGAAAAGATTTGTGATGAGAAGAAATTGAAAATTATATTATCTTTGATTAAAGAAGATGAGTTGTGTGTTTGTGATATTTCTTTGATATTGAAAATGAGTGTTGCTTCAACTTCACATCATTTAAGACTTTTATATAAAAATGAGGTACTTGATTTTTATAAAGAGGGAAAGATGGCATATTATTTTATTAAAGACGATGAAATAAGAGAATTTTTCTCTAAAAATCAGGAGGGTTTTTGAAGCGAGTTGAAAACGAGTTTCCTCTTGCTTTGATATTATACAGAAATAATACTAAAATAAAAAAATAAATGTAAGTGTGATTTATAAACACAAAAGTAGATGTTTAACATTTACAATTATAGTTTTCTTAAAGATAATGAACGTATCTACTGAAATGTACTACTCAAAATTGAGTATCCTTTAAATGACTGTATCCGCTAGATGTAGTCTTTTTAACTTGTCAAAACTTGACATTTCATAAAGTTACAAACAGACTTAAAAGTACGCTTGTAACCAGTACCTTAAAATAGGGAAGTGGTTTGATAAAAGAATAAAGGGTGCCCCAAATTAGGGGTGCCTTTTAATATCCTCAAATTTGGGTATATTGGTTTATACTCAGCTCAAAATTGAGCTCAGTAATAGAACTGATTAGCTATAAATATATTTAACTGGCTCAAATGTGAGCTCGTTAATTAATAATACAAATGCTGACGCACTATGTCAGTGCATTAGAAAACGAAAATATTCGTTCTCTAAAATTAAGCTGAATACAGCCGAAATGTCGGCACTAGTAGATATATCACAACGGTAAATCAGAAAACGACTATATCTGTTCTATAAGTTCAGACAAGCCAAATGTGGCTTGTCTGAATATATATAGCTAGAAAACTCAAATATGAGTTCTCTTATATCCCAACTACTAAAACGTTACTTTGGAAAACCGAAATATCGGTTATCTAACTTATAGATGTGCGTAGTCAATTTGGCTACGCAGTTTAAAATGAAAATTTTAATATGTGGGATATTATCACTCCCCAAATCTGAGGAATGAAAGCTATGTACCTACAATGAGTACGCAGCTTATAGTCGAAATATATTTATGATGTATGATCTCGTGGCGCAGATTTGCGCAGTGAGTTTCACAGTCCAAATATGGACAGTGATATATACAAATTTGTATACATCTCATACAGTATTTTAGCGTGTAAGCTGACGCACCACTTTAGTGCATGAGCTTATGTAACAATTTGTGACGGTAGCTACTAATTGAATATAGCAACCGCTTCGATATGTAGGCACATTCTCAATTTAAGCATATGTTAATACACGGGTGTAGTCCTAATTTAGGATTGCAGCATTTATCAGCTTGTTGATTTAGCAATGTGGTTAAAGGTTTTGTGTTTTGTTGATACCTTAAATAAATAGACAGATTACTAAATTGGAATTTTTAAATGATCTCTTTAATGTTTAAAAAAGGATTAAGTGGTATAATTAACTAGTAATAACCTTTATATATTTAGCCAATGGCATTAGCTCGAGGTAGTTGCTAGCACTCATTCTGACCTTTTAGCATCTATAATTTTAATTATAATCTTGTTAGGAGTGGTAAAGATGAGCGATAGTACAACTCTCAGACAAATATGCACGCCAATTTTACAAAACAGTATTAGTGATTGTTTTGAGTGCATAGCCTCTGCCTTTAGCTAAGTATATAAAGGATTACAAATACACACACACGGACAAGTTAAATATTTCATTTTAAACGCCACTTACTAAGTGGCGTTTTTATTTTGAATACGTTAATTAAAAATTAATAGCAATCTATAAAAAAGAAGTACCTATAAAACTCTAATATGACAACGTATATCAATAGTCGAAAACACATGTGAAAAATACATATCATCGAGTGGGAATAATAGCATAGAATAATGAAACCTCTTAAGTATAGGCTTAAGGGGTTGTTTTTGTACTTCTGAAATTGGAAAAAGGAGGTGTGTGAAGTTTGTTTTCACTTGAGCGCAAAAAATAGAGATAACCATATAGTGATTATCTCGCTACTAGGATATATCATTTAAATAATAGAACATAGATAATCCCTATAATTGCACCGAATATAAACATCATTCAAATTAAATTTGGACTAAATTTCCAATCTCTTGAATGAGTTTTAGTTATTTTCTTTTTATACCATAAATCGATTACTTCTAGTAAAGCACAAAATAGACCACATAATAAAGGATATATAACAAAATTCATTTAAAAATTCTTTCTTTATTAATAAGTTATTATTGTATTTTTTCTAATTTGTTCAGTAACATGGTTAAATATTTGTAGGGTAGTTTTATGGTCTGTATGACCTACACGATCCATAATTGCACGCAGTGATATGCCTAATTGTGATAATAATGATATGTGACTATGACGCATTAGTATGACTCGTTATATATTTTTCAATACCTACATTATTTGCACCAATTTGTATTTTTCTATTGATTGATGTAAGTGATAGAGGGTTTCATCTATGGTTAGTGAATATAAAATCTCTATGTAACAGTGTATTGTTTAGATCCGGAAGTTAATTTGTATCTTTCAAACCACTCATCAAATGATCATGGAATGTTAGTGACTTAAGTGTAGTAGGTATTTTATCGTTTAACTTTGCTTCTATATGCTCACCTCATTTAAGCGCTTCTAAGCCTCTTTTTGTGACTCCTTATCATTCTTATTAAGTATACCACGCTAACACGTCGCCATTTGTTTGTGAGTGAATCTTTATACTTCTCATAGTAGCGATATTTAGTTTCACCATGTTTATTGGTGGATTTCTCATGTCACGTGTTTACCCTTCCTAAATAAAAAGGGTAGACGTGCTACCCTATATTTCAATTATGGCTGTTGATTATCTATTTCATTATTCATCACATCAGATACGCGATCATTAAATTCGTATTGTGAAATTTGACCGCTATCTTTTTGGTTTGCTAAATCATTCACTTGTTTTTGACCAGATTCAGACATCCAATCTGTTCGAAAATCTGTAGCAGGTAATGAATTTAAGTCAACATGATTATTCTGTTTGTTTTCGTTAGTACTTTCATTGTATTTCTGCTGTTCTTCAGGTGATAATTGATCATCATTAGAAACAGAATTGTTTGCTAAATATTCATCACTATATTGTTGCTGATTGTTATTAGTTTGTTGTTGAGATTGAACCTGTTCATTTGTAGCAGATTCTTGCATTGACTTGTTATCCTTTTTTTCTTGAGATTTCTTTTCTTCTCCAGATTTTTTATCCTCTTTAGTTTTCTTATCTTTTTTATCGTCAGATTTCTTTTCAGTAGTATTTTCTGACTTTTTATTTTCATCTTCCTTAGTGTCGTCTTGGCTACAAGCACTTAACACTAGTGTAGCAGCAAATAATGTACCTAATAATTTTTTCATATGTATTCTCCTTTAATTTAATGCCTCATTCATAGCTTTTTTATACTTTTCAAATACATGATCGTCAATATCGCCATTCATCTGTATTAAAAATTTATCTTTGATGTATACATGTGAATAGAACGCTGCACTTGATTTACCCAATTCTTCATAATACTTTTTCATTTCTTTTAGATCATCTTCATTTTTAAATTTTAAAATACGTGCATTTTTACCATCTGAAACAGTAAATATTTTAGCATTTTCAGTTTTCATTGGTGCCATACCAAAATCTTCACGTTCCATTTTTCGTAAGTTTTCGACACTCAAACCTTCATTTTTAAATTTGTTTATAATATCACTGATTTCATAATTCTTACCACATGCAGTTAGAACTAATAAACTACTTAATAAAAGTATAAAAAACTTTTTCATTTTATAAGTAACTCCCTATTTTTTATTACCTTTTATATTCATTTTTCTATGGTGTATTAGATATTGTTCGATAGAACCACCACCTTAATTGATGAATTAACTTTCATTAATAAATAGTTATCGTATGTAAGTGTCTTTTATTTTATCTTATATCTTTAAGAGATTGGATACTGTTATGATTGGCAAATAATTTTAATTGGTTTTCATTTTAGGATAATGTCTTTTCTGAACTCACTTGATTGTTCAATATCATTATTTAAATAAATTTCTTCTTGCTTTAATATACTATTTAAAATTGAAGTGATAATTTCTGTTATAATAATTTTAACTTACCCTTATAATAATACACCATTTAAATTTTTTTTGTTTAAATAGTCATAACTAGTATTGAATAATTATATATTTTTTAATTCTTTAATATAGATTTTACTATCTTCAACAGATATAAACTCGCTTATCATGATCTTGATTTTTTATTTATGTCTTTTTTAGGTCTAGTTCAACTACTTAGCTTTGGATTTTTAAAACCTATTGATAATAATAAATTGTTCTAATTGATGGAAAGTCTATAATTTCCATTTAAGTTTTACTAATATATCCAATAAATACATTTGAACGTAATAAAAAAGTGGAGGTTTACGGAACGAAGATGACAAATGTAATGATATTAAAGAATTTACTCTTTCAGTAAGTACTAATTTTTGTTTTAAAAATGAGATATCAACAGATGAAATCGATAATAAATTAGATTTAATTGATTAGTCAAAATTAACTTTGCAATATTTAAATTATTTAACACACACGGTCAAGTTAAATAAATCTTTTATAATGTCACTCTTAGAATAGCGATTTTTATGTGACATTGGGAATAAGTAAATTTATATAAATTTAATAGTTAAAATCCATCATTTGTCTATTTGATTAATAATAACATTATGGTACATGTAATAATAAGTGTGATTTCAATAGAAATAACAAAGGTGGTTATCACGTAAGTATAAAAGATATGTGGGAGTATTTATTAAATAAAAAATGGCAATCTGATGAATTTTGGACATTGTTACTAAACATACTCGTAGCAAGTATATATTTACAACGCCATTATTTGGAATACCAATAGGTATAATAGCTTATTTATGCATGGATTGTATTACTATAACGAGTAATATAGACTGAAAACAAACATATTATTGTGTGCTGAGAAACGCTCTGTTTTGCAATAAGGAATGGCGTTGTAGTTTTATGATAATGATAAACATTACGCCATGAATAAGTTACGCTTCTAATATATAGGATAACGATTCGTTCACCCTTAATGTGAGGTAGTGAGAAACGGCAACATTATATTGTTATTGAATCAACAATTCTCATTTAATACAGGAATGTTAAATATAAATAGGAGGTTGTTATAATGATCTACTTGTTTATATGGTTTCCGTTGATAATGATGTTAATATTAATAGCCAAAGTTAAAAAGGAGAACAAGCATGAGTAGATTTTTGAAAGCATTAGGCGATTTTATATTCATTATAGCTATCTTTTTTATAGGTACATTTTTACTAAGTTATCTTAATATACATATAACTAATAGGCTTGCTGACAAAATAAGTTCGTTAAACATTATTAATGTATACAGTGATAATGGATTAAATGGACTTTTAACAGTGGGGATTATACTAGCGGTAATCTCATTTATTTATGATATGTTTTTCAAAAAAAGGAAATCAGAAGAATGATAGGAAAATAAAAAAGGGTAGAAAAAGGTTATGATTTTGAAATAAGGGGCACATGTATGAACATGAATATAATAAAAATAAAGTTATAAACGTTTATATATAAGTGTTTTGATCGTGTGAGAAATATTTAAAAATAGATTTTATGCATGAGTGGGAATAACAAAATAATCATTTTAAAAGCTAGAAACACTAAAACAAAAGTGTTTCTAGCTTTTTTTATGTGATATGGGTTTATAATTGCATATTTTAGTTTCGTTTTGAACATTTTAATAAGAGAATCAACTTTATTAAGAAATCGATTTGATAATTTTTTGTTCAAGCGCATTAAAAAAATCAAATGTATATAATAGAGATTGATTAATCATCGAACTAAATGACTCGCTTGCTACAATGTTTTACTATTTAACTTTATTTAATTTAATAAATATTTTCTATTTTTCAAAAAATTCTCCTCAAAGGTATATTTTTTTGGTACTATGTATTTTATAGTTGTTTTCTAAAAAATCTGAAAATTTTAAAGAAATGGGGGAGTGTTTGATATGGATTTACTTATAGGTACTTTATTTTTAATTTTAGTTTTAGTTATTTTTACTCTATTTACATACAAGGCACCCAGTGGGATGAAAGCGATGGGTGCTTTAGCGAATGCGGCAATTGCTTCGTTTTTAGTTGAAGCTTTCAATAAATATGTGGGTGGACAAGTATTTGGTATTAAATTCTTAGAAGAATTAGGAGATGCTGCTGGAGGTTTAGGTGGTGTGGCTGCGGCTGGATTAACCGCATTAGCGATTGGCGTATCTCCAGTTTATGCACTTGTTATTGGGGCAGCTTGTGGAGGTATGGATTTATTACCAGGATTTTTCGCTGGGTATATTGTAGGTTATATGATGAAGTATACAGAAAAATATGTGCCAGACGGTATTGATTTAATTGGTTCAATTGTTATACTTGCCCCTATTGCTCGATTAATTGCTACTGGATTGACGCCAGTGGTTAATAACACGTTAATTAAAATTGGGGATATTATACAAAGTAGTACTGACACTAACCCGTTGATTATGGGAATTGTATTGGGAGGTATTATTACAGTAGTAGGTACTGCTCCATTAAGTTCAATGGCTCTCACTGCATTGCTTGGTTTAACGGGTGCGCCTATGGCCATAGGTGCTATGGCCGCATTTAGTTCGGCGTTTATGAATAGTGCATTGTTCCATCGTTTGAAATTGGGAGACCGTAAATCAACCATTTCAGTCGGAATCGAACCGCTTTCTCAAGCTGATATTGTTTCCGCTAATCCTATTCCTATTTATGTCACTAATTTCTTTGGTGGGGCAATTGCCGGTATTATAATTGCTTGGTCAGGTATGATTAATAATGCAACTGGCACTGCTACACCTATTGCAGGTTTTTTAGTGATGTTTGGTTTTAATAGTTTAACGAAAGTGATTATCTATGGTGTGGTTATGGCGATTATAGGAACTATTGCTGGTATTGTAGGGTCTATTGTTTTCAAAAAGTACCCCATTATTACTAAAAAGCAAATGTTAGAACGGGACACAATGACATAACTGAGTATACAATGATGAGCGCTAAGACTAGGCGATTTGAAAATTGATCAAAGTCATAGATGATTTCACGATTATGTGAATACATAAAATGAACAGAATATTTTCTATTCAAAGTTAGAGAAAATATTTTTGTTAATATGTATGCGTGCAACTCTTAAATATTAGAAGAAATGTAGTTGAACAAAATAATATCACACCATTTATTTGACACTTGAGTATGAAAAATATACAGTTAGGCAAATTTAGTATGTTGAAGCATAAACGTTTTATAATAAAAGTGTTAAAAAAGTATTGAGAGGAGATGTAGATTATGAACGATTCAATTCAATTCGTAATACAATTTCTCAACTTTTTAAATAGTGTGCTAGTCAACGGTGAACCTAAAAAATAGAAAAGTAGCCACTCCATTGAGGAGTGGTTTTATTGTATTAATTTGCAATAATCCCGAAAATGATTAGTTTAAATTGATGAAAGTGTGTCTAAATGTGTTAATAAATAAAAAAAGGAGGAAATTATGAAGAATGTAAGCCCGTTTATTTACGTTAAGGACGTAGATAAATCTTTATGTTATTACAAAGATGTATTTAATGCTCAAACAGAAATACTTATGGGTAAAGATGGTCGAACTTATCATGCCCAACTTATTATTGGTGATGAAACGTTCGTTCATTTCTCCGATACGTTTCATAAGCATCCCGTTTCTAAAAATCCTCATCTTATTATTGAATGTGATTCATTAGAAGAGTTGGAGCGTGTCTATAAAAGGTTAATTGATGATGGTGGTCATGCTAAAGTGAAACTCAATAAAACTTTTTTTAATGCCTATCATGCAGAGGTAAAAGACCATCTCAATGGTATCATTTGGGTATTTAATTACTTTTTAGATGAACATATATAATTGTAATATTTTAATCTTAGTTAGTTGGAAATTTATAATGATTCCAACTAGCTTTTTTTATTTAATAACGTTTATTCGATTTTTAAAAAATTGAGTATTGATAAAAGAAGGAACTTTCTATAGAATGTAAAACGTAATAATTACTATTTACAAAAGAGAGGGTTCTTGAAATGGCGAAAATACCTGTAACTGTATTAAGTGGATATTTAGGGTCGGGCAAAACGACATTACTTAATCATATCTTAAAAAATAGAGAAGGGCGTCGCATTGCTGTTATAGTCAATGATATGAGTGAAGTTAATATTGATAAGGATTTAGTAGCACAAGGTGGCGGCTTATCTAGAACAGATGAGAAATTAGTAGAACTTTCTAATGGATGTATATGTTGTACTTTAAGAGACGATTTGTTACGAGAAGTCGAGCGCTTAATTCACAAAGGGGGTATCGACCAAATTGTAATTGAATCAACTGGAATATCTGAGCCTGTGCCGGTAGCTCAAACGTTCTCATACATAGATGAAGAATTAGGTATTGATTTAACCTCTATATGTCGATTAGATACAATGGTGACGGTTGTAGATGCGAATCGCTTTGTTAACGATATTCGTAGTGAAGATTTATTGGCAGACCGTGATGAAAGTGTTGATGATGAAGATGAGCGTACTATTGCTGACTTACTCATTGATCAAGTAGAATTTTGTGATGTGATGATTATCAATAAAATCGATTTGATTAGCGACGAAGCTTTAGAAAAATTAGAAAATGTATTACGTGCATTGCAACCCGAAGCTAAAATTATTAAAACAGTAAATGCTAAAGTGGAATTATCAGATGTACTTAATACGCAATTATTTGATTTTGAGAAGGCAAGTGAATCAGCTGGATGGATCAAAGAATTAACAGCTGGAGGACATGCGACACATACGCCGGAAACAGAAGAGTATGGGATTACATCATTTGCTTATACTAGACGATTACCATTTCATGCAAAAAGATTTCATCAATGGCTAGAACAAATGCCAGAAAATATTGTAAGAACAAAAGGGATTGTATGGCTAGCGCAGTATAATGATGTAGCGTGTTTGTTATCACAGGCTGGTTCATCTTGTAATATTCACCCCGTTACATACTGGGTGGCAACAATGAGTGAGCGCCAGCAGGAAGCTATTTTGGAAGCACGTCAAGATGTAGCAGAAGATTGGGATATCGAATATGGAGATCGTCAAACGCAATTTGTAATTATTGGTACGGATTTAGATCAAGAAAAAATTTCCCGGGAATTAGATGCATGTTTAATTCGTAGTGATGAGATTGATGAAGATTGGCGATTGCTAGATAGTCCGTATCAGTGGACGTATGATCAAAGAATGTAGTTGATTGATTCATCATTTTAAATGAAAATGTAATACGAATGAATATACTGTGCTGTTTCACGTGAAAAATTAAGTGGACAAGTGCCTTTGAATTCAGAGACGCTTGCCCGCTTAAATATTGAAACCTAAAATATTAATATCGACATATTTTCAAAATCAGTTATTAGTTGCAAAAAATTTCTACGGGCGAAGATGTGATATGACTCGTGCCTAACTATTTTGCAGTTGAAAACAACATTTAAACGATTGCAAATGGTGTGGTAAAGATAAGTAAGGCAAAAAAGTTAATAAAAAATAGGATGATGTTTAACGTCTTATTACCTTTAAACATTGCTATGATATTAATAATAATTGAGATAACAAAGATAATTGCTCCTGGGAAATACCAAAAGTTAAAGTCAGTGTTGTTATAGATGTTCGTAAACATGGTTGTAAAACATATAAAAATACTAATGAGCGTGACAATAATTGATAATAAGCTGGAAATTGAACCCTTCTTCATTTTGTCCTTCCTTTCGATGTCGTTATTTACCAAATGAATCAATAGTCATCGTTGTTTTAATAAACGTGATGCCGTGTTTACCATTATAAGTAAAAATATATTCATTACAATAGTTTATTTTGAAAAGTTATCCAATAATGAAGAGAAGTAAATGTTGGGTGGTTAAAGGTGTTTAAGCGAGCTGAAAATAAATAGACATAAAAAACCACCATCGTAAAAGATGGTGGCTATGTAGAATGTAGACTATTTTTTGAATTTTTTAACGATGTCTACGATAGTTTTAACGACTTCGATGATAGTTGATACGATGCTCATGTTCATGACCTCCTTTCAAAAGGGAAATGTATTTAGAGATGGTTGTTGAATATTCAAAAGCTAACTTATAAAATACTTAACTTTTAAATATTATTTTTGAGTAAATTGATCAATTAAGCCTTTAACAATTTCAACAATTTTAGCGATTACATCTGCCATTTAAATGACCTCCCTTACTAATTTGTTATCTATAGTGTAACTGGAATTTGAATTAAATATGTGCATAGTCCCTAAATTAAAATATCAATGTCTTAAGTGAATGATTTATGTTTTTCACTCAACAGTGAGTTATTCCTAAGTGTTATTTTGTCTTTATACTGTTTACATAAGCTTTACAAAAGGATCTTTGAGTAATTAAGCTTTCAATAATCATTACTATATGATTAATTGAGTCTTATTTTGAGAAGCGTAACCATTGACACTCTTGCTCATTTAAAATATATTAATAGTATTATTCGAAAAGGTAATAACTAAGTCTTGCTTTAGCAATTTTAGGTTGAGTAACCTTGATTGATAGAGGGGAAAGAGTTCTTACTTTACTACAAAATGATATAGGCAGCTTATTTAAATAAAGTGTACGATTTATTTATACTCCGTAAGATTTATATATATATTGAGGATAAAAGTGCGAAACACTTGAGTTAAATTGAAGCCTACAATAGTTTAAATTCTTTCATTATGACATATATGAAAGGTTGGCTATTGTAGGCTTTTTGTTATGTTTTAAATATTTTTTGAGATGGAGGATACGCAATGTTAAGTTCAGAGTTTGTTTTGTTTATGTTTTTTATCACACTTGTCATTGCTATACTGAGTGGATTAATATTTTTGAATCATCAAGTACCCATTCAATATATTAAATTTCATATATATTTACTTGTTTTACCTATCATTGCGGGATTAAGTGGATTAATATTTTTCGGTGAAAGGGTGAATGTTGGACCTTTTGTAGTTGATCATCTTACTTGGTTGATGATGACATTTATTTTGACTTTAGGCTTTATCATTCAAAAGTTTTCTATGCGTTATTTAATTGGTGACATGCATTACCGTAAATATTTTCCGTTTCTTACACTAATTACTGCATTTGCTTCATTGGCATGGTTAAGTGGAGACTTAAGGTTAATGACCATGTTTTGGGGGGCAACATTATTTGTGTTAACACGTCTCATTAAAGTTAACAAATTATGGAAGGTACCTAGGGAAGCGGCAAGAATTTCAGCTCGGTCATTTACATTGGCATGGTTGTCGCTATTGATTGCTGTCATTTTATTGTATATCGCTACAGGAGATTGGTATATTCATTCGAATATGTCAGATGATAATGCAATCAATTATGGAATGCGTCTCTGTATCAATTTACTTATTGTTCTAGCAGTGATTATTCCGGCGGCACAATTTCCATTTCAAGGCTGGCTTATTGAATCTGTAGCTGCGCCTACGCCAGTTTCAGCTATTATGCACGCTGGTATTGTTAATGCTGGTGGCGTGATTCTTACACGCTTTTCTCCGGTATTTAATGACGAAATAGCCATTTCACTGTTATTAATTATTGCAAGCATTTCAGTATTGTTAGGTTCTGGAATCAGTCTTGTGCATGTTGATTACAAGAGACAACTTGTAGGTTCTACAATAAGTCAAATGGGTTTTATGTTAGTACAATGTGCGCTTGGAGCATATTCTGCGGCGATAGTACATTTAATATTGCATGGCGTGTTTAAAGCGACATTATTTCTACAATCGGGTTCTGTTGTTAAAAGATTTAACATCCCTACGCCTCCATCTGTTAAAAAGTCATATGGATGGCTTGTATTTGGTCGTCTACTAGCTATTCTTATAGCGATAATATTTTGGTTGAATAGTGATAGACATGCCTATGATGTATTAAGCGCTCTTATATTAGCTTGGTCGTTAATGGTGTCATGGAATCAATTAGTTGCTTTTAGTCATGGACTCATCGGAAGAATTATCGGAATATGTATGATTATTGTTGTAGCAATTGTTTATATTATTACGCATCATTACTTCTTCACGACATTAAGTACCGTTGATATTCATATTGTTTCACCACCATCCATAAGTATTATTCTATCGATTGCTATTATAGTTTTCGGCAGTATGTTAAGCATATGGGTAGCACGGCGAAGAGAATCAAAGGCATTTGCGAAGTTATACCTATGGCTTATTAAAGTAGGAGAGGCTAAAACCCAATCTATAGAAAGTCATCCCTCATATTTAAAACGATTTTAATAAAGGAGGATAGAAATTATGCTTCAATCAGATATCAATGAATTAGTCAATCAGGCTAAACATGTTATTACACCTTTATCACCGATTTCAACATTTGCTGCACGTAATCCGTGGGAGGGGCTAGAAGATGCTTCTTTTGATCAAGTGGCACATTGGTTAAAAAGTGTAGAGGATATTGACATTTATCCTAATGCGTCTTCCATTCACAGAGCGATTAGTAATAAAGAAATAGATTTAAGAGTATTTGAAGAACGGTTGGATGAAAATCGTGCGCATTATAATAATAGTTCACTATCTGACAGTGATATCAACACATATATTCACAGAGCGAAAAATTTAAAAACGATTGAAGAAGGTTACTTTGATACAAAAGATAACGAGAAACTGGAAAAATGGGTGCAAACTTATTTTAAGGATTATAAGAAAAAAGATGATGTGATAGCGCAAAGTGCTAGTGTTTTCACAAAGGAAGGTACACGACTTATTGATATTTTAGATGCTCATATGATTAAGTGGTCTAAATTATATGTTGATGACTTTCAATCAAGTTGGACCATGCCAAAAAGAGAAAAAGGGTTCTATCATGCTTGGCAACGTTTAGTTAAGCATGATCCGCTATTCACAAAAAAACAACGACTTACTTTAGTACATCTGCCAAATCAAGCAACCGAAGCAATAGAGTACGCCTTTCAAGAATTAGGGGTAAAAGAAGAATATCGACAATCATATATTGAGAGTCATTTATTATCTTTACCAGGTTGGGCAGGAATCATGTATCATCGGTCACAGACACATAGTAATGATGATTACTTATTAACAGACTATGTTGCGATTCGTCTCTCGATTGAGATGGCACTTTTAAAGGACCACCATACAACCTTATTAAAAAAATCTATATATCTTCAAAAAAAGTTAAAGCAAATACGTTATTTGCTATTTAACATACAAATAAATGTTGAGCAGTGGTTAAATCTATCAACTAAAAAGCAACAAGCATACATTGAATTGGTGACACGATTCAGCCCGTTTTATTTTAAAAAGTTATGGTTAGATGCTTGGGAAGAAACGCATGAACGTCGCTTGGTTGATGAAATTTATCGTGTTCCAACCGAAGATACTAATCAAGAAAAAGCAAAAGTACAACTTGCGTTTTGTATTGATGTACGATCCGAACCGTTTAGAAGACATTTAGAAAGTGAAGGGCCTTTTGAAACAATAGGAATTGCTGGGTTCTTTGGTCTGCCAATTCAAAAAGAAGTACTTGATGAGCAATTTGCACATCCATCATTACCAGTGATGGTAGAACCTGCATATCGTATTAAAGAATATGCTGATCAACATGAAATGAAAATTTATAATCAACAACAACATACACTTACATCTATGTTTTATAACTTTAAATTAATGAAAAACAACGTCTTGCCAAGTTTACTTTTGCCAGAATTAAGTGGTCCTTTTTTAAGCATTGCGACTATAGCTAACACAATTTTTCCTAAAAAAGCACAACGTATTGTGCATCGATTCTCACAAAAATGGCTACGTAAACCAACAGGTAAGTTAACTATTCAGCGTGAGCAAGATGCGTATTCAAAACTACCTATCGGCTTTACTTTAGATGAACAGATTCAATTTTCCAAAAAAGCATTACAATTAATGGACTTAACAGATGATTTTGCCCCACTTATTGTTCTATGTGGACACGGTAGTGAATCACATAATAATCCCTATCATGCTTCATTAGAATGTGGTGCTTGCGGCGGTGCCTCGAGTGGATTCAATGCGAAATTATTAGCAGTAATGTGTAATCAAGAAAATGTTAGACGTGGATTAGTGATGGAAGGAATCGATATTCCAAGACATACAGTGTTTATAGCTGCTGAACATCAAACGTCAGTTGATGAGTTAGAGTATATTTATGTTCCACCATTAACTACAGAAGCTCAAAATGCCTTTGACGAACTTAAGCGTGTGATGCCAAAAGTAAGTTATAAAGCTAATTTAGAACGTTTGGCATCATTGCCAAATATAAAAAAAACTGACCAAAATCCTAAAGCTGAAGCGCGTCGTCACGCTAGCGATTGGAGTGAGGTTCGTCCAGAATGGGGCCTAGCACGAAATGCTGAATTCATTATTGGGAAACGTCAAATCACTCAAAATAGTAACCTAGAGGGACGGGCATTTCTTCATAATTATGATTGGATAAAGGATGAAGACGGTGAGATTTTAAATACAATTATTTCTGGGCCGGCACTAGTAGCACAATGGATTAATTTACAATACTACGCCTCAACTGTGGCACCTCATTATTATGGAAGCGGTAGTAAAACAACGCAAACTGTGACAAGTGGTGTTGGTGTCATGCAAGGAAATGCTAGTGATTTAATGTATGGCTTACCATGGCAGTCAGTAATGATGAATGATAAAGAGGCGTATCACGCACCTATTAGACTTTTAATTGTTATTCAAGCACCAGATGCATATATTCAACGTTTGTTAAAACATCATGATCATTTTAGACAAAAGGTTGATCATCAATGGATAAGACTTGCTAGTATTGATGAAAATAATAGTTGGAAAGACTGGTAGAAAATACTCGGTGAGATTAATAATTAAAGATTCATTAGAAGAAATTAAGTTTTTTGATTATTTCAGTTTAATGTTAAACTATAAGTAATCAAGAAATAGGAGTCGCCCAGTTATGAAAAAGACGAAAGGTATTTATGAATCTGAAATTAGTAAAGCCATTACGCAATGGGAAAAAGATTTTTTAGGGAGAGGTTCTTTGTCTGTAAAAACAGACATTCTTCGTGATATGGTGATTGTTAGTTTACAAGGCATTTTGACACCTGCTGAATATCGCGTGTGTAAAACCAATGAAGGGCTTTTAAATATTAAACGTACACGTTCTGAACTTGTAGAGTCTGGTGAAGAGGACTTGAGTCGCATTATTAAAGATTTGACTGGACTTAATGTGAAAAGTTTTCATAGTGATTTAAGTACTATAACCGGTGAACGCGTAATGATTTTTAAGTTGGAAGATCGTTTTGATAAAGCATTACATGAGTAATAAATTATTTAACGGTACTATCTTTAATAGATAGTGCTGTTTTATTTTAAATGCAAAAAGTCATTAAAGAAGATGAATAGACGATAACCTATACCCATTAAATTTGGAATCATAATCATAGTAGCGATGAGTTTATCTGATTTAAAGCCAATGATACATAAAATAATTGGAACTATGTAAAGAATAAACAACCATACTAACAACGTATCAAAGTCTGGATGTAATGGAATAAAAAAACGAATTAAGGTAATAAGGAGCGCAATATAAATCAATATTTTTTTAGTAAACAATGTGTCGCCTCCTCATTAAAATTATATTTTATGTTAAATCACATTATACATTATTGTATATGTAATGAGTATGATATTTTAAAGACATTTAAAGTATTTAAGTAAATGTTTGTTAAGTAAAATTAATGATAAAACACTGATATAGTGTAAAATGAGAAAGAATGATTATGTTTGAGGTGCGAAGACATATTTCGTATTCAAAATAAGACAAAATAACTTAACTGAACCATATTAAAGAAATAGGTGTTGATATGAATTTTAAATATATGAATATAGCAAAAGGGATAATCCCAATTTTAATATGCATGATTATTCTTTTAAGCTTTATCGCTACTCATGTGCTAGCGCATAATCAGTGGTTGGGAATGGTTGATCTTAGCGTGCAAGAGTGGTTTAGTAAACAATTTGGGAATCCTAATAGAGTGTTTGGACATGGATTCATCAACAGCATAATGACGTTTTGCGCTACCTTTGGTGATGTTAAGACTATATTAATTGTGGCTATCCTTATTGCAGTGCTACTTATGTTTTACAAGAAGGTTCAACAAGCAATATGGCTAATCATAACGATGACTAGTGGCGCATTGATTAATTATTTAATTAAGCAAACGATTGAAAGGTCAAGGCCTGAGAATCATTTAAGTATTGATACAGGATGGTCTTTTCCTAGTGGGCATTCTAATATTAATACGTTATTCTTTTTAATGATTATGATCCTTATTATCCCATTAATCCGACAGCGTGCTTTTAAATTTATAATCACAATTTTAAGTATTGTATTTTGGATTAGCGTTTTAATAAGTAGACTGTATTTTCATGCACACTATTTTTCTGACGTTGTAGGAGGCGTAAGTTTAGCGATTATTTGGGTATCGTTATTTATATTAGTGTCACCTTTATTAAATTTTTTGGGGAAAAAGTAAGTGAAAGTAGCTTGAAAAATTTTAAAATATCAATTTTTAGACGGTCTTGAGAGTGCAGGGCGTCTATTTTATATCAACATCTACATAAATAGGAGTGAATGTAAAAATGAAAGTTAAATCACCACAATCAATCTACTTAAAAGGACATCGTCAACAAGCTGTATTGTTATTACATTCTTTTACGGGAACTGTACGTGATGTAAAACATTTAGCACAACAGTTAAATGAAGAGGGGTTTACTTGTTACGTCCCTAGTTATCCAGGGCACGGTTTGCCGCTTAAGGAATTTACTAAACACAATATTAATGATTGGTGGGAACAAGTTACTTCAGCATATCAATTTTTAAGAAATGAAGGATATAGCAGAATTAATGTGACAGGCGTATCATTAGGTGGATTATTTACTTTAAGGTTGGCTGAACATTTTAATTTAGAACGTATAGCTGTGATGTCAGCCCCACATAAAAAGCGTGAAAGCGAGATTGCGTGGCGTCTTGAAAGGTATGGGCATCGAATGAATGAAATTTTGAGTTTGAGCGAAGAAGAACGTCGTCACCAAATGGAAACCATCTTGTCCTATGATAAAGAAATTGAAGTATTTCAAGGTGTAATTGATGAAATTATGGCTTGTCTTACAAATATTACAGTACCAGTGAATATTATGTATGGCGAAGAAGATGACCCATTATATGCTCAAAGTGCGCAATACATTTATGATAATGTAAATAGTCAAGATAAAGAACTTCTCAAATTTGAAAAAAGTGGTCATCTTATGACATATGGTGATAAAGCATACAAAGTAGAACGATCTATTATTCAATTTTTTAGTAAATAAAGGAGTGTAGGAATATGAAACGTACATTTTTATTAACTTATACAACCGTATCAGGAAAAATATATACGGAATTTAAAACATTTGAAAATGGTCCCGATTACGATACATGTGTATCACGAATCATAGATGAATTTGATGAATTGGCATACTTATATATTAAAAAAGATGTTGTACATTATATTAATGTTGATCACATTGAAAGTCTAGACATTGAAGAAGTGACAGAGGGACAACACATTACTTATGATTTTGAATAAAAATACAGCAACAATCCATAAATATCAAAAAATGTGTATTTCATTATTCTGACAATATATAGGTACATTGCACATAAAATAAACTCATGATAAAGTAGGACTTAAGCATTTTAACACTTTAGCGCTTTAAAGGGAGTTGGTAATTTGAGTGGTCATTCACAATGGAAAACGTCTACCGGTTTTATATTAGCTAGCGCAGGTTCTGCAATAGGGTTGGGTGCAATGTGGAAGTTCCCATATATGGCAGGTATATATGGCGGTGGCGCTTTTCTTTTAATGTTTTTAATTTTTACTATATTTGTAGGACTACCACTGTTAATTATGGAATTTACGGTAGGTAAAATGGGGCGTACATATACAACGCAAATATATAAGAAATTAACGGGAAAGAAATGGCTTAATATTATCGGGTGGAATGGTAATTTAGCCGTATTTATATTATTTGGTTTTTATAGTGTTATTGGTGGTTGGATTATTATATATATAGGTTATGTCATAGCACAAATCGCGATTTTTAAATCAAGTACGCTGACAAATATTCAATTTGAAACAATTATTAGTAATCCATGGTTGACTGTTTTAGGTCAAGGCATATTTATTTTGATAACAATGGTAATTGTTATGTTAGGTGTTGAAAAAGGTTTAGAAAAAGCTTCTAAAATAATGATGCCTCTATTATTTATCTTTTTAATTATTGTTGTAGCACAATCTTTAACTTTAGAAGGTGCTTTAGAAGGTGTACGTTATATACTGCAACCTCGAGTTGAAGATATGTCTATTCAAGGGGTACTATTTGCGTTAGGGCAATCGTTTTTTACGCTGTCTCTAGGTACAACCGGAATGATTACTTATGCAAGTTATGCACCTAAAAATATGACGATAAAGTCTTCAGCACTTTCAATTGTCGTAATGAATATTTTAATTTCTGTCTTGGCTGGATTAGCTATATTTCCTGCGCTTAAAACATTTGGTTACCAACCCCAAGAAGGACCTGGCTTATTATTTAAGGTCTTACCACTAGTGTTTAGCGAAATGACTTTTGGTACATTCTTTTACTTTATATTTTTACTATTATTCTTATTTGCGGCATTAACGTCTTCTATATCATTATTAGAGTTAAATGTATCTAATTTTACTAAAAATGATAATAGTAAAAGACAAAAAGTGGCAATCATAGGTAGTATACTTGTATTTATCATTAGTATCCCAGCAACATTATCTTTTAGTAGTCTAAGTCATTTGCGTTTTGGCGCTGGTACTATATTTGATAATATGGATTTTATTGTATCTAATATTCTTATGCCATTAGGGGCATTAGGAACAACATTGGTGGTTGGCCAATTACTAGATAAAAAATTATTAAAAGAAAGCTTTGGGAAAGACAAATTCAACCTATTTTTACCGTGGTATTATTTAATTAAGTTCATCATGCCCATTGTCATTATTTTAGTATTTATAGTTCAATTATTTTAAATCATTGAGACGTTATTGATAAAACTAAAACAAACGGTCAATTCCATTTTTTAGTGGAGTTGACCGTTTTACTATATAAAGAATGATATGTAGTTGATTCGAAATATCTATTAGCATTAAACGAGTGAATGTTTAACTATGAGCTTAAATTGTTTTCTTAAGATTAAGTTAATGAATGTTAAATAGAAGTGTCTATATCTTCTAAAGTAACATCTTGTTTTTGTAATTCATTCATTAACTTTTGCGACATAGTTGAATTAGTAATAATTACATTTTTGAACTCACAATTCTTGAATTTTACATCTTTAAATGTTGTTCCTTCAATTTCTACATTTTTAAAAGAAACGTTTTTAAAAATAATATCAGTCCATTTTACGCTACGAATGAGGTTGCTATCGAACATTACATTTTGGAATAAAGTGTTATTAAATACGGATTGATCAAATGGTGTATTCACAAATGTTGAATTTTTAAATTGGTTTTTATAAAAATGGACATCTTCGAAAATACAATTATTAAACCCACATGTTGTAAATTTACAATTACAAATTGCTTCTATATTCTTAAAAATACCTTCATTAAAATTACAGTTTTTAAAGCGACTTTTATTAACCTCTAATTCATCATACATAGAATTTCTAAAACTAGATGATGTGTAACGAAGATTCTTATAATTTTCATTGGTAAATACAGATAAAGATAAATCTTGTTTCGTCATAATTAAAGCAGCTCCTTATCATTTCTAGTGTATGTAATTCGATAACGTTTATCGATGTGCTAGCTTATTTACCCCTATCATAACACTTTCGTTAAGTATTCTCATATGAACGTAATCAATTATAAAAATAAAAATACTTATTTTAAATAATGTTTAAATTTCAAATTGATTGTACGTTTTTCAGAAATTGCAAAAACAATGTCGATAAGTTATAATTCATATCTGATAAGTAAGGATTAGCGCTAACATAAATAAAGAAAGTGGGTTAAGTTCAGTGATACTCATTGTTGTCATCTGAACCAAAAATAATGATTGCATACGATTTGATAGGACAAACTCCATTAGTTTTATTAGAAAGCTTTAGTGACGAGAATGTTAAAATATACGCCAAACTTGAGCAATTTAATCCTGGAGGTAGCATCAAAGACCGTCTGGGGAAGTACTTAATTGAAAAAGCAATAGACGAAGGACGACTTAAAGAAGGGGATACAATAGTCGAAGCGACTGCTGGTAATACAGGTATTGGACTTGCTATTGCCTCTAATCGGCACAAAGTAAAATGTATCATCTTTGCTCCAGAAGGATTTGCAGAAGAAAAAATTTCAATTATGAAAGCATTGGGTGCAGATGTTAGACGTACTCCCAAAGTTGAGGGTATGACTGGCGCACAGCAAGAGGCGTTGGCATACGCAACACGATATGGATATTTATATATGAATCAATTCGAAACTAAAGATAATCCTGGGGCATATACACAAACACTTGCCAAACAACTCACAGATGAACTTTCACATATTGATTATTTTGTGGCAGGTGTTGGTTCCGGTGGTACCTTTACAGGAGTTGCACAACACTTAAAAACTTATGATGTAAAAAATTATATTGTAGAACCAGAAGGCTCTGTCTTAAATGGTGGTGTCAGTCATCCTCATGCAACTGAAGGGATTGGTTCTGAAAAGTGGCCATCATTTTTAGACAAAGAATTAGTAGATGGTATTTTTACTGTTGCTGATAACGATGCTTTTAATAATGTTAAGCTTGTTGCGAATAAAGAAGGATTGTTAGTTGGTAGTTCTTCGGGAGCGGCATTACAAGGAGCATTGGAATTAAAAAAAAGCATTCAAACTGGTGTGATTGTTACCATCTTTCCAGATGGGAGCGATCGATACATGTCCAAACAAATATTCAACTATAAGGAGAGTTTTAATAATGAATAAAAAAACGCAAATGATACATGGGGGACATACGACAGACAACTATACTGGAGCAGTGACAACACCTATTTATCAAACAAGTACTTATTTACAAGATGATATTGGGGATTTAAGACAAGGGTACGAATATTCACGTACTGCAAATCCTACACGTGCGTCTCTTGAAAGTGTTATTGCTAATTTAGAACATGGTAAGCATGGTTTTGCTTTTGGTTCAGGAATGGCAGCAATTAGTGCAGTTATCATGTTATTAGATAAAGGAGATCACTTAGTTCTTAATTCTGATGTTTATGGTGGCACATATCGTGCATTAACTAAAGTATTTACTCGCTTTGGTATAGACGTAGATTTTGTTGATACAACTAAAATTGAAAACATTGAACAATATATTAAACCTGAAACTAAAATGTTATATGTAGAAACACCTTCAAATCCATTATTGCGTGTGACTGATATTAAAGCATCAGCAAAAATTGCGAAAAAATATGATTTGATATCCGTAGTCGATAATACATTTATGACACCTTACTACCAAAATCCTTTAGACTTTGGTATTGATATCGTATTGCATTCGGCTACTAAATATATTGGAGGTCATAGTGATGTTGTAGCTGGTCTTGTTGCTACTGCTGATGATGCCTTAGCAGAACGTCTAGGCTTTATTTCAAATTCTACAGGTGGTGTACTTGGACCTCAAGATAGCTATTTATTAATCAGAGGTATTAAAACGCTAGGTCTAAGAATGGAGCAAATAAACCGAAACGTTGAAGGTATCGTTCAAATGTTACAAAAGCATCCTAAAGTTCAACAAGTATTCCATCCTAGTATTAAGGAACATATGAACTATACTATCCATCAAAATCAAGCAAGTGGTCATACAGGGGTAGTATCTTTTGAAGTTAAGGATACAGAAGCGGCTAAACAAGTGATTCACGCAACCAACTACTTTACACTGGCAGAGAGTTTAGGGGCAGTAGAAAGTCTAATTTCTGTACCGGCACTTATGACGCATGCATCCATCCCATCAGATGTAAGAGCCAAGGAAGGTATTACGGATGGTCTCATTCGTTTATCTATTGGTATTGAAGACACGGAAGACTTAGTTAATGATTTAGAACAAGCTTTAAATACTTTGAGGTAATATCGCTTAGTTAGAGATTAAGATGATGAAATAAAACGTTTTGCATCTTAATCTCTTGTTTTATATTTACTATTGAGTTGTGTAATTTCCACAATTTTTTATATAAGTAACCAATTTTAGAACATAATTTTTCGGAATATTAATTAATTTTGGAAAAATCAAAAAAGCGTGTTGACGGTACGACATCAATTCAATATAATGCAAATATTCAGATAATTTTAATCGGAAATCGGAGGGAGAGATTAGGTGATTGAATTCAAAAATGTTAACAAAGTTTTTCACAAAAAAAGAGAAACTATTCAAGCTTTGAAAAATGTATCATTTAAGATCGACCAACATGATATTTTTGGTGTGATTGGCTATAGTGGTGCTGGTAAGAGTACATTAGTTCGGTTAGTCAATCAACTTGAGACAGTATCAGATGGTCAAGTTATTGTTGATGGTCATGAGATTGATACATATAAAGAAAAAGATTTGCGTCATATTAAAAAAGATATCGGTATGATCTTTCAACATTTCAATTTGCTTAATTCTAAATCAGTCTATAAAAATGTTGCAATGCCACTTATTTTAAGTAAGACAAATAAGAAAGAAATTAAGGAAAAAGTTGACGAAATGTTAGAATTTGTAGGGCTTGCTGATAAAAAAGATCAATTTCCAGATGAACTATCAGGTGGACAAAAACAACGTGTTGCCATCGCAAGAGCATTAGTAACGCATCCTAAAATATTATTATGTGATGAAGCGACAAGTGCTCTGGATCCAGCTACTACAAGCTCAATTTTAAATTTATTAAGTAATGTGAATCGAACATTTGGTGTGACGATTATGATGATTACACATGAAATGAGCGTAATTCAAAAAATTTGTCATCGTGTAGCTGTCATGGAAAATGGCGAAGTGATAGAAATGGGAACAGTTAAAGATGTCTTTAGTCATCCACAAACGAATACTGCAAAAAATTTCGTTTCGACGGTGATTAACACTGAGCCTTCAAAAGAGTTACGAGCCTCTTTTAACACGAGAAAGGATTCAAATTTCACAGATTATAAACTGTTTTTAGACTCCGAACAAATTCAATTGCCAATATTGAATGAGCTTATCAACGAGCATCATCTTAACGTTAACGTATTATTTTCTTCTATGTCAGAAATACAAGATGAAACGGTTTGTTATTTGTGGTTGAGATTTGAGCATGATGAGTCTTTTAATGATTTTAAACTTACTGATTACCTTTCAAAACGACATATTCGGTATGAGGAGGTTATATAAATATGTTTGGTTCAAGTTTAGATTCATCTCAATTATTACAAGCTCTATACGAAACATTGTATATGGTGACAGTATCGCTTGTAATCGGTGCTTTGATTGGTATACCTCTTGGCATCTTGTTGGTGGTAACTAGAAAAAACGGTATATGGTCGAATACGATATTGCATCAAGTATTAAATCCTATCATTAATATTTTAAGATCAATTCCGTTCATAATTTTATTAATAGCCATAGTGCCTTTTACTAAATTGCTAGTTGGAACATCTATCGGTACAACAGCAGCCATAGTACCACTCACGGTTTATGTAGCACCTTATATCGCACGCTTAGTAGAAAATTCATTACTGGAAGTCGATGACGGGATTATTGAGGCAGCTAAAGCAATGGGTGCATCACCTCTTCAAATTATACGTTATTTTTTATTGCCGGAAGCACTTGGTTCATTAATTCTAGCTATAACTACAGCTATTATTGGTCTCATCGGTAGTACAGCAATGGCTGGTGCTGTTGGTGGTGGCGGTATAGGTGATTTGGCTTTAGTGTATGGTTATCAACGGTTCGATACCATTGTTATTGTGATTACAGTCATTGTACTTATTATTATTGTTCAAATTATACAAACGTTAGGTAACTTTATCGCTAGGGTTATCCGTAGAAATTAAAATACTAGTAAGGGTTTTATAAATATTTAGGGGGAATTCATTTATGAAAAAGATTTTAAGTTTTTTAATTGTTGCAATTTTAGTTTTAGCAGCATGTGGTGGTAACAATGGTAAAAAGGTAACCATAGGTGTTGCATCCAACGACACGAAGGCTTGGGAAAAAGTTAAAGAATTAGCTAAAAAAGATGATATTGATTTAGAAATCAAGCACTTTTCAGATTACAATGTCCCGAACAAAGCGCTTAGTGACGGGGATATCGATTTAAATGCCTTCCAACACTTTGCTTTTTTAGATCAATATAAAAAAGCTCATAAAGATACCAATATTGAAGCACTTAGCACTACTGTATTAGCTCCATTAGGTATTTATTCAGATAAAGTTAAGAACATTAAAGATGTTAAAAAAGGTGCGCAAGTTGCTATTCCGAATGATGTATCTAACCAAGCTCGAGCACTTAAGTTATTAGAATCTGCAGGTTTAATTAAGCTTAAGAAGAACTTTGGATTAAACGGAACAACAAAAGATATTGAAAGTAATCCTAAAGATTTAAAAATTAAAGCTGTTGATGCACAACAAACAGCGCGTGCACTTTCTGATGTGGATATATCAGTTATCAATAACGGTGTTGCAACAAAAGCAGGAAAAGATGCTAAAAAGGATCCTATTTATTTGGAAAAAGCAAGTTCAGATGCAGTAAAACCATATATTAATGTTGTAGCTGTCAACTCTAAAGACAAAGATAATAAAACCTACAAAAAAATTATAGAACTTTATCATTCAAAAGAAGCTCAAAAAGCATTAAAAGAAGACACTAAAGACGGTGAAAAACCAGTAGATCTTTCTAAAAAGGAAATCGAAGAAATCGAAAATGAGTTGGCAAAAAAATAATATAAAGTTTTAGCGCAACATTCATAATATAGAAATTTTCAGTCTAGAATTCCAGTTATATGTGTTGGTTGCAAAACAATTTTATAGTCAATGACAAAGTTGAAGATATATTTCTATATCTTTCATGGCATTTCACCTTTTTGAAGTGGGATAAAGAATCCATAGCGAATTCTACTCCTACTTCTTTTTTTATTCGAAATGTTGAATTTAGATTCTAGAAATAAGCGTCTGTCTATTTAATATTAATTTGAAAATAGAAAAAAATTACATTCGAAATTGTAAATATAAGGAGCAAAACCATATTAATAATATTTGTAATAAAAAAGACATTGTAATTGACTGCAAAATGTATTAAATTGGACAAATGCAAATATGTTTGAGCGTAGCCCTATTTTTTATTTAAAATAATATTTGTAATCAGAATGTCATCTAAAGCAAACATGCTATACATAATTAAAGAGTATAATATCTTTGTATTGTTAAAACGTGAATAAGCAAAACTAAAGTAGAGGAGGATTTCAAGTGCAAAAAAAATATATTACTGCCATTATAGGAACAACTGCCCTTAGCGCATTGGCATCAACTCATGCACAAGCTGCAACAACGCATACAGTAAAAAGTGGAGAATCTGTATGGTCAATTTCCCACAAATATGGGATTAGTATTGCTAAATTAAAATCACTTAATGGATTGACTTCCAATTTAATATTCCCTAATCAAGTATTGAAAGTATCAGGCTCATCTTCAAGAGCAACGTCAACAAATAGTGGCACAGTTTACACAGTTAAAGCTGGAGATTCATTATCTTCTATTGCTGCAAAATACGGTACAACGTATCAAAAAATCATGCAACTTAATGGGTTAAATAACTATCTTATTTTCCCCGGACAAAAGTTGAAAGTTTCTGGTAAAGCGACGAGTTCCAGTCGTACAAAAGCTAGTGGGTCTAGTGGTCGTACTGCAACATATACTGTTAAATATGGAGATTCACTATCTGCAATTGCTAGTAAATATGGGACAACGTATCAAAAAATTATGCAATTAAATGGACTAACTAATTTCTTTATCTATCCTGGACAGAAGTTAAAAGTGCCTGGTGGTAGTTCTAGTAGCTCATCTTCTAATAATACTAGATCAAATGGTGGCTATTATTCACCAACTTTTAACCATCAAAACTTGTATACTTGGGGACAATGTACATGGCACGTATTTAATAGACGTGCTGAAATAGGAAAAGGTATCAGTACATACTGGTGGAATGCAAATAATTGGGACAATGCATCAGCTGCTGATGGATATACTATTGATTATCGCCCTACAGTAGGCTCAATTGCACAAACTGACGCTGGTTACTATGGTCACGTAGCGTTTGTAGAGCGTGTGAATAGCGATGGAAGTATTTTAGTTTCAGAAATGAACTGGAGTGCAGCTCCTGGAAATATGACATATAGAACAATTCCAGCTTATCAAGTGAGAAATTACAAATTTATTCATTAAGAAAATTGTTTAACAATATATAACTATCAAATTAAGCCCATTGATGATTGGATTAAGGATCATCGATGGGCTTATTAATAGTTTTATAAAGATGCTACCAAATCTTTATAATATCGGAAAAAGTGACTATTTTAACAAGTCTAAGATTTGCATAAGTTGTTTGTAATTATTCACTGCGGCGTTATATTTTAAAGTGTCTTTATTTTTCACTTCTTGTAGTGGGTACTCAATGATGTTAATCATATGTTTTGATAAACTATCAATATCATTTTTTTCAATGAGATAGCCATTTATTCCGTTTTGAATAATTTCACTTGGACCGTAACGAACGTTATAAGATAGGACTGGACACCCCATTTCTATACTTTCCATAAGTGTTAAGCCAAATCCCTCATATTGACTTGTAAGTAGAGAGGCTTTAGAATTCTTAAATTCTTGTAAAGGTTGATTGGTATATTTAAATATTTTAACTTTATCCGATAATTTTAATTCTGAAATCAAAGTATTCATCAATGGAATTTGATTATCTTCATCTCTACCAAATAAATGTAATTCTGTTTGGTAACCACTTTGCAAAAACTTGTGATAAGCTCTAATAATATGATCAATCTGTTTCTCTGCGCTAAAACGTCCTATATATATAAAGCGATTTTGATTGTTTGAGGAATCTTGTTCTACCTCTGTATCTAATTCGATAAAATGTGGTACTAGTTGAAATTGGTCGTCACTTATAGGGAAATGTTGCTGTATATCGTGCTTTTGTTGGTGAGTGAGGACAATATATTTATAAACATTTTCCGATTGATTTAAAGCAAATCGATATGATTTTTTTATTTGGTTCCCTGATAAATGCGAGCTATGTAGAACAAGAATATTTTTTGTTTTATGCGTTTGCTTAAGTAATGGCTTATCTAAAAATCGAGCATCATTAAAGACGATATCTTGATCTTTAAATCTATTCTGAAAATAAAACTGAGCTAATAATTTATCATTTTTAAAAGTCTTATAAAGTTTTTTATTTCTATATATTTCTACGCCATTAATTTTGCTGTTTGGTTTAGTTTTAAAATATCTCTTGCAATACATAGAGCCCTCAGTATCAAATAATTCGTCGCTATGTTTTAAAGAAGAGTCATCATAATAATATTCTTTTCTATGAAGTTGGCCGTATAAATTATATTGATGGCGCTCATATTTCAATCCTGATGTAGGAGAAATGAAGTCCTCGTATTCAAGAACATTAGACTGCCCATAATACTTTCGAGATCTCACACGACATTCATTATTATAATAATGAATAAGATCACTCTTTTTTCCTCGCCTATCAATAAGTCCTTTAATCTTTCTAGGTGTTTTAATGTATTTTGGATTCCTAGTAATCAATGTTTTTGGGACTTTAAAAAGTTTGAAATTTGATAACCATTCATACATATTTTCGAATTGTATATTTTCTGTAACTTTGTTTTCTTGTCTGTATTTTTTATAAATACTAGGATAATTACCATGATAATTAGTGGTGAGAATTTTACTTGGAATTTTAAATTCTTCATCTAACAGTTTAATTCGTCTGAGTAAAGCTTGAGTCCTACCACCATGGGATAATGGGAGGGTGGTTGTTACTGTGTATATCATAATTAATTCTCCTTTATTTCAAACTTAAATTATTAGATAAGTTTTATAAATTGTTAATTACTCATGATAAACACTTTTATGAAAATTACAAGAATTTTAATAACTATTCAGTATTTGTACTATATAACCGTGTTGGTGATTAGTATTAAATGTAATGCTTTGTCACACTATTTTATAATTGTTTAATTTGTTTAAAATAAAAAAGAGGAGATGAAGAATTTTTAAACTCTTCATCTCCTCACCCCTTACTTTAAGATGACTAGTTTAAAAATGATTAAAACGATATTTTAAAACTAGTCATCTCATAAGAATATATTTTAATGTTTGGCAACTTATTTTTTCTCAAAACTTTAATTATCAGTTTTAATTTGTTTAGTGATAGTCATATTCATCTCTAACTTTTTTAAAACTTGTAAATAAGCGTACCCCGTTGATTGCAAATGATCCAAGTGCACTTAACTTACGAAGTTTAGATGCGGATTTAATAGAAATGTAAAAATCAATGATTGTTCCTAGTGCGCTTAGACCTAATGATAAATAGACAAGTTGTTTATTCTTAGCATTATAGCGAATCCCGTTATAACCATCTACAATGAATCCTGCTATGTTGAATAATCTTGATAAACGTGAAGTGTTTGCTTGTTTAGCCATAAATAATGATTCCCTCCGTATACCATACTTATTTTGAAGAATAAAATATTCGAATGTATGGTTAAATATTATATTTTCAATTAAATGTAGTTTAGTTAAATCATGTAGTAACTTATTTATGATAACATAATACTAAATATAAGTATGAAATTGAAGATATTTATTATGAATAGGGATGAATTGATGAATGATTAAATGTGTTTGCTTAGTTGAAGAAAAGAATCATCAGTTACTACTTGTACAAGTTCGACATAGAGATAAGTATTATTTCCCGGGTGGTAAAATTGATGAGGGTGAGAGTCTTGTGGAAGCTTTACAAAGAGAATTGAAGGAAGAATTGCGCTTAGAATTAGCTAAAGATGAACTAGAATTTATTGGAACTATTGTCGGAGAAGCCTATCCACAACCTAATATGTTGACTGAACTTAATGGATTCAAAGTTAATCGAGCTATAGATTGGTCAAAAGTTGAAACCGATCATGAAATTACTGACATGAAATGGTTCGATATCAATGACAGTGAAAATATAGCGCCTGCAGTAAATAGTTGGATTAAGGAATTTATCAATCATTAATAGATAGGAGTTAAATATTAACATCATATTACGCAACTCAATTTCTATTGATGTGAAGTTTTGATAATATCAAGTTTATGAAAGATCGTTAATTAAGTATTTAAACCGTACTCATCATAGAATCCATTAGACTAACCTAGTTGTGCAGGTACATAGATGACTGAATCTTTCTGAGTGGAAAGATTAATGGCTAGACAGTATATGAAAACACCTGTTTGCTATACTATTTTGATGATGCATTATAGAAAGTTAATGTTGAGGATAAGTTGTCGGCGAAAAATGAGTAAGTTGTTACACAGATGATATATATTTTTTCATGGGTTAAAGAATTTACGTACACTATCAAATATTAAAAATAAGAACATGACGAATATTTATTAAAAATGCAATTACTTTAAATTAGGTCTATACATTAAGAATAATATTAAACATCCCATCGCCATATAATAATTAAGTTAAACTGTTTGATCATAAACGCTCGCTATAATTATTTAAAGGCGGTGGGAATATTTTATTTATTTTGTTGATTCGTAAGAGTCTTCTTTTGACTGACATGTTTAATCATAAATGCTGTAATCCATGCAGTTATGGGAATGCTAATTGCAACGGCGATGCCACCAAGTAAAATAGCTATAAATTCCTGTGTGAATATTTTCGAATTAATGATGTGTCCAAATGAATAATGTAATTTAAAGAACCAGAAGAATAAAGTTAATTGTCCTCCGAAAAATGCTAAATAAATGGTATTGGCAGAAGTTGCTAATATCTCTCTACCCACGCGCATACCAGACTGAAATAATTGATGCTGATTTAAATTTGGATTTGTCTCATTTAGTTCATACATAGGGGAACTAATTGTTATTGCTAAATCAATGACTGCTGCTATCACTGCAAGAACAATTGTAAATACCATAAACTGTACCATATTAATACCAATATTCATTGAATACACATATGTTTCATCCTGCTGTTCGGTTGCAAAACCTTGTAAGTGCCCCATCTCAACTGAAAAGTATATCATGAGTATTAATATGAGTATTGTTGCTAAAGTACCTAGAAAAGCTGCTTGTGTTTTGACGTTATAACTATTTAATACAAATAAATTAATTGCGGCTATGATAAAGCAAAATATAAATGTGACAAGATAGATTGGTACACCATATATAATTAAAAGAATACTTATTACAAGAATGATAAAGTTTAAAAACAAAGTAAAAAAAGAAATGAGTCCTTTCTTACCTCCGAAAATAACCATTATCAACAATAATAAGAAACCTAAAATAGTAATTGCACTCATTGATTAACACCTCGCAGTTTAAGCCATAGTTCCATTAAAGCAATTGTTATAGGAATAGTTAAAACGATGCCTATCCCACCAGTTAATGCTCGAGCAATTTCTAATGACCAATTCATCGAAATAGTATAAGTAATAGTGTTAGCATTTTTTAAATAAATTAGAAACATAGGTAAGCTACCAGATAGATATGAAAAGAGTAGTATGTTAGTCATCGTTCCCATTATATCCTGACCGATATGTCTTCCGGCAAGAGCCCAACGTTTCATTGATATTTGAGGGCTACGTTGTAAAATTTCATACATCCCACTTGCTATAGTAATAGAAACATCCATCACTGCTCCAAGTGTACCTATTAGTACGGAAGCTAGAAAGACATCTTTAGGAGGGAGAGTAAGGAAAGTGATTGTTTCGTATTTTATTCCATTTCCCCCGGTAAATTTGATGATGACTTCGGTAATTCCAACACATAAGAACGTTCCAATCAGCGTACTTACAATAGTAATTAAGGTTCGGGTATGCCAACCTGTTACAAGTAGCAAAGTGAAAGAAGTGGAAATGATAATGGCACAAGTCATCAATAAGAATAAACTTATAGTCCCATATTGATTATGTATTAAAATAGCTCCCATAACGGTAATAGTATTAACGATAAGTGATAATATAGATTGAATTCCTACTTTTTTTCCTACGACTAAAACAGTAAGTAAAAATAAGCCGGTTATTATGACAACAATAGTATCTCGTTTTTTCTCTATAATCGTTGCGTCTTTAGGATTTTTAGAAATATGTAAAACAACTTTGTCATTTTTGGAAAATGATTCTGAATCAGCTTGAGATTTCACATATTGGTGGGGAATCGTCGTTGTTTGCCCCTTGAATTCACCATTTAGAATCTTGAATGTTAGCTTCTCTTTGTATTTAATATCTTTATTTTTGTGCTCGTCTGTTACCTTTTGTGATTGGATATCAGTAATTTGAGTGATTTGTCCTATAGGCATATTATAAAATCTATCGTTAAAAAACGTGAATATTAACGTACCTAAAAATAGGCAACTAAAGATTATCATCATCCAAGTAAAAGGTATTTTTAAAAAATTCTTGGATTGCATCTTAAAACCTCAATTCTCAACTTAATAATCATATTGATATAGTGATTATACGACCTTTTATGATTGAACTCAAAAAGTTATCAATGAAATGTTGATGTCGAAGAGTGATAAAGTTTTACAAAGATAAGATGAATAATTAATATATAGTAGATTTATTTAATAATGTGTAAATTAAACCCCATGCTACATTAATGTCGTTTTTCTTGTTATCTTTTCGCATAACTACACATAGCGTTCGTTTTAATTCTGTATGATTTAAAGGGATTTTAGTCCAATTTACGTGATTATATAGTAAACAATTTTGACTAGAAATAATAAATCCCTTATCATTACTCAAAATATGTTGCGCGAGTTTCATATCTGAAATCATTCGTACTTGTGCTTTAGTCTTTTCAATCAATTTACTTTTTATAGAGTTTGTCATTGGTTCGAGACAGTATAGTGATTGATTTGTAAATTGAGATAGCGGGGGATGTATAGTCATAGCTAGCGGATGTGATTTGGGTACATACATATGATAATTTTCTTCAAATAAAGGCATGACGCGTAAATGTGTTTCCCGTTCTAACACAGGAGTAAATTCAGTGATTGCAATATCCAACTGATTGGAAAGAATTTGATCTAATAATTTATCATGTATTGTAAGTTGCGGAATCATGGTACTGTTACTTTGTTGTTCAAATGTTTGAATTAGGGGAAGAATCATTTGAGAGGCATCACTTTCTTCATATCCAATATAAATTGTCTGTTGATTATGTGATGCGTGTTGTTGAAATGAGTGAATGGTTTTATCCATTAATTCTAGTATTTGAGTTGCCTGTGAGAGTAACTGTCTACCTTCAACAGTTAATATGATATTTCTACCACTTCTTTTAAATAATGTCACCCCCAATTCTTTTTCGAGTTGAGTGATTTGACGACTAATCGCAGACTGTGCAATGTTTAGTTCTAATGCTGCATCTGAAATATGCTCTCGACGTGCAACCTCTACAAAGTATCTAAGTTGTTTTATATCCATAGTTGATTTCCCTCCATTCAATAAAATAAATACTGTCTTATTCTAAACCTAGTATATCAGTATTTTTTGGAATCGTTCTAATAATTAGATGAATTTAATCTAATTTATATATTGAACAGATAAATAAATTACATTATAGTTATTACTATCAAACAAAATTGTCAGAAAATTCTAATAAGGGAGTGTGCATCATGTACAATGAGAAATTAAAAAAGGGACTATACGATTATCGTGAAGAGCATGATGCGTGTGGTATTGGATTTTATGCCAATATGGATAATAAAAGATCTCACGATATTATAGAAAAATCTTTAGAAATGTTAAGACGGTTAGATCATCGTGGTGGAGTAGGTGCCGACGGTATTACTGGTGATGGTGCTGGAATTATGACGGAGATACCATACCAATTGTTCGAACAATTAACAGAATTCAAAGTTCCCGGCGAAGGATATTATGCCGTGGGATTATTTTTTTCTAAAGAGAAAGTTAGAGATTCAATTCACGAAGAGATGTTTAATCAATATTTTGAAAGTGAAGGTTTTAAAGTCATTGGATATAGAGATGTGCCAGTAGATACTCGCGCTATTGCTCAACATGTTGCAGATACTATGCCTTATATTCAACAAGTATTTGTTGACATCACAGGTGTAAATGAAGTTGAAAAACGATTGTTTTTAGCAAGAAAACAAATTGAAAAATATAGTGAAACACAATCCATTGATTTATATTTCACAAGTCTCTCTCATAGAACGATTGTTTATAAAGGTTGGTTACGTTCGGATCAAATTAAAGGGTTATATTTAGATCTACAAAATGAGGCATATCAATCAAAATTAGGGCTTGTACACTCCCGCTTTAGTACTAATACATTTCCAAGTTGGAAACGTGCACATCCAAATCGAATGCTTATGCACAATGGTGAAATTAATACCATTAAGGGTAACGTAAACTGGATGCGAGCACGCCAAAATAAACTAGTTGAAACATTATTTGAAGATGAGAAAGATAAGGTGCATTTTATTGTTGATGAAGATGGTAGTGACTCATCAATAGTTGATAATGCGTTAGAGTTCTTATCATTAGCAATGGAGCCTGAAAAAGCAGCGATGTTATTAATTCCAGAGCCATGGTTATACAATGAATCTAACGATAAAAAAGTTCGTTCTTTCTATGAATTTTATAGTTATTTAATGGAGCCATGGGATGGACCAACTATGATTTCCTTTTGCAATGGAGATAAGATAGGTGCATTGACTGATAGAAATGGATTAAGACCTGGGCGTTATACAATAACTAAAGATAATTTTATTGTTTTTTCTTCCGAAGTAGGTGTCATTGATGTTCCGGAAGAAAATGTAGCATTTAAAGGACAACTTAATCCTGGGAAGTTATTACTTGTAGACTTTTTACAAAATAAGGTTGTAGAAAATAATGAGCTAAAAACTAATATTGCTAATGAGTTGCCCTACGAACAATGGCTAAAAGATTATAAAAATCAAAATGATTTAGATAATATTTATTACCAATCTTCCGACTGGGATGATCAAACACTCTTCCGCTTACAGAAACAATTTGCTTACACTAAAGAAGATATCAATAAATATATGACAGATTTAGTCATCAATAAAAAAGATCCCATTGGAGCGATGGGATATGATGCACCTATTGCAGTTCTTAATGATAAGCCTGAGTCGCTATTTAATTATTTTAAACAATTATTTGCACAAGTTACCAATCCACCCATCGATGCTTATCGAGAAAAGATTGTAACGAGTGAACTTTCATATTTAGGTTCAGAAGGGAACCTTTTATGTCCTGATGAATCAGTTTTAGAAAGAATTCAATTAAAAAAACCAGTTTTAAATGAAGCGCAATTATCATCAATCGATCATTCGTATTTTAATGTAACGTATTTATCTACACTTTATACAGATGATTTGGAAAGTAGCTTAACTGAACTAGGGAACCGAGCAATACAGGCTGTACATGAAGGGGCGAAAATTTTGGTGTTAGACGATACGTCGTTAACTCACGAAAATAGTTATGCAATGCCAATTTTATTAGCATTAAGTCACGTGCATCAATTATTAATTCGAAAAGGATTAAGAATGGAGACCAGCCTCATTGCGCAGTCCGGTGAAACACGAGAAGTTCATCATGTTGCATGTTTACTTGGTTATGGTGCAAACGCTGTAGTTCCATATTTAGCGCAACGAACGATTGAACAATTAACGCGTCAAGGTCAACTTTCAGGAAACGTCGCTGAAAATGTTGCTACGTATACCAATGTATTGTCAGAAGGCGTTATTAAAGTGATGGCTAAAATGGGCATTTCTACCGTACAAAGTTATCAAGGAGCACAGATATTTGAAGCGGTAGGTTTATCGAATAGCGTCATTGAAAAATATTTTACAGGTACACAGTCAAAATTATCTGGTATAAGTATTGAACAAATAGACCAAGAGAATAAAGCGAGACAAAGTGATGATTCTGATTATCTTGAATCCGGAAGTGTATTCCAATGGAGACAGCAAGGTCAGCATCATGCATTTAATCCTCGTACGATTTTTTTATTGCAGCATGCATGTAGAGAAAATGATTACGAATTGTTTAAAAAATTCTCCAAAGCTGTAAATTTAAAACGTACGGATCATATTAGACATTTATTAGAATTCAAGACACGTCAATCTATTGATATTAGTCGTGTTGAGCCAGCAAGTGAAATTGTGAAACGTTTTAATACAGGAGCAATGAGTTACGGCTCTATCTCAGCAGAGGCACATGAGACGTTGGCTCAAGCTATGAATCAAATTGGAGGTAAAAGCAATAGTGGAGAAGGTGGTGAAGATTCTTCACGTTACGAAATTCAAAAGGATGGAAGTAATAAGATAAGTGCAATTAAGCAAGTTGCATCAGGTCGTTTTGGGGTGACGAGTGATTACTTGCAACATGCAAAAGAAATTCAAATTAAAGTTGCACAAGGCGCTAAACCAGGGGAAGGTGGACAACTACCAGGTTCAAAAGTATATCCATGGATTGCTGAGACTAGAGGTTCGACACCAGGTATAGGATTAATTTCACCACCACCACACCATGATATTTATTCAATTGAGGACTTAGCACAGCTCATTCATGATTTAAAAAATGCAAATAGAAGAGCTGATATTGCAGTTAAACTTGTATCTAAAACTGGCGTTGGAACTATAGCTTCAGGGGTAGCTAAAGCTTTCGCCGATAAAATTGTTATAAGTGGTTATGATGGAGGTACAGGTGCATCGCCTAAAACAAGTATTCAACATGCAGGTTTGCCATGGGAGATAGGCCTTGCCGAAACACATCAAACACTTAAATTAAATGATTTGCGTAGTCGTGTAAAATTAGAAACGGATGGTAAGTTACTGACAGGTAAAGATGTAGCTTATGCTTGTGCGCTCGGTGCAGAAGAATTTGGTTTCGCAACAGCACCACTTGTTGTTTTGGGGTGTATTATGATGAGAGTTTGTCATAACGATACGTGTCCAGTAGGGGTTGCAACACAAAACAAAGATTTGAGAGCTTTGTTTAGAGGTAAGGCACAGCATGTAGTTAACTTTATGTATTTTATAGCTGAAGAATTACGTGAAATTTTGGCTTCACTTGGTTTAGAAACAGTAGAAGAGTTAGTAGGGAGAACAGATCTTCTTCAACGTTCGACGCAATTGAAACCAAATAGTAAATCAGCGTCTCTTCAAATAGAACGTTTAATTGAACAATTTGACGGTGTTAATACGAAAGAGATATCACAAAATCATCATCTTGATGAAGGATTCGATTTGAATTATCTGTACCCAGACGCACGCTATAGCATTGAAAACGGGCACTCTTTTACCGGAAATTATGTTGTTAATAATGAACAGCGAGATGTAGGTGTAATTACAGGTAGTGCGATAGCTAAACAATATGGAGAAGAAGGATTGCCTGAAGATACGATACTTGCTTACACTGAAGGTCATGCAGGTCAAAGCTTAGCTGCATATGCACCACGTGGATTAACAATTCATCATACCGGTGATGCTAATGATTATGTAGGTAAAGGATTGTCCGGTGGAACTGTCATCGTAAATGCTCCAAATAGTCAGCGTGAAAATGAAATTATAGCAGGAAATGTAAACTTTTACGGGGCTTCTAGAGGTAAAGCGTTTATCAATGGTAAAGCTGGTGAGCGTTTCTGTATTAGAAATAGCGGCGCAGATGTTGTGGTAGAAGGTATTGGTGATCATGGACTTGAATATATGACAGGGGGACATGTCATTATCTTAGGAGATGTAGGAAAGAACTTTGGCCAAGGTATGAGCGGGGGCGTAAGTTATATTTTTCCTTCTGACGTGGAGACATTTAAAAAGGTTAATGCGCTTGAAACTTTAGAATTTAGTAGTATACGTTTTGATGAGGAAAAATCTCTTATCAAAGACATGCTTGAAGCACATTTTAAGCATACACATAGTAACAAAGCACGCCAATTACTCGACCAATTTGACAATATTGAAAAGTTAGCAATTAAAGTTATTCCAAAAGATTACAAATTAATGATGCAAAAAATTGATTTGAAAAAACGTCAAATGGAACGTGAAGATGAAGCAACACTGGCAGCGTTTTATGATGATAGAGAAACAATTGAACAAGAGTTACAGCCAGCAGTCATTTATTAAAGAAGTGGGGGATTATCATGGGCGAATTTAAAGGATTTATGAAATATGATAAACAGTCGCTATCAGAATTGTCTTTGGTAGACCGTCTTTCGAATCATGAAGCGTTTCAACAACGCTTCACTAAAGAAGATGCTTCGATTCAGGGTGCTCGCTGTATGGATTGTGGAACACCTTTTTGTCAAACTGGGCAATCTTATGGAAGAGAAACAATAGGATGCCCTATTGGTAATTATATACCTGAGTGGAACGACTTAGTCTATCATCAAGATTTTAAAGCTGCTTACGAAAGATTGAGAGAGACGAATAATTTTCCTGAATTTACAGGAAGAGTTTGTCCAGCACCATGTGAGCAATCATGTGTTATGAAAATTAATAGAGAATCCGTGGCGATTAAAGGTATTGAACGTACAATTATTGACGAAGCATATGAGAACGAGTGGGTTCATCCCGCATATCCTGAAGATCATAAGGACCAACGAGTTGCTATCGTAGGTAGTGGCCCAGCGGGACTTACAGCAGCTGAAGAATTAAACCTTAAAGGCTATAAAGTTACGGTTTATGAAAAGGCGCATGAACCAGGTGGCTTGCTAATGTACGGCATACCAAATATGAAACTAGATAAAGACGTAATACGTCGACGTGTATCACTTATGAAAGATGCTGGGATTTTATTTAAAACAGGCGTTGAAATTGGCGTCGATGTGAGCCGTGAAACACTTGAAGAAAATTATGATGCTATTATTTTATGCACAGGTGCTCAAAATGCGAGAGATTTGCCATTAGAAGGACGAATGGGCTCTGGTATTCATTTTGCAATGGACTATCTTACTGAACAAACCCAGTATCTAAATGGTGAGATTGAAAGTTTGAGCATTACTGCTAAAGATAAGAATGTAATTATTATTGGTGCTGGTGACACTGGTGCAGACTGTGTAGCGACTGCATTACGTGAAAACTGTAAATCTATTGTCCAATTTAATAAATATACGAAGCAACCTGAAGAGATTACTTTTGAAAGTAATACTTCCTGGCCATTAGCAATGCCTGTTTTCAAAATGGATTATGCGCATAAGGAATATGAAGCTAAATTTGGTCAAGAACCAAGAGCCTATGGTGTACAAACAATGCGCTATGATGTTGACGAGTTAGGAAATGTTAAAGGCTTATATACACAAATATTAAAAGAAACGCCTGATGGTATGGTTATGGAAGATGGACCAGAACGATTTTGGCCAGCTGATTTAGTCTTATTATCTATAGGGTTTGTTGGCACTGAAACCACTGTTCCACATGCGTTTGATATACACACCGAGCGTAATAAAATTGTAGCTAATGATACAAATTATCAAACCAATCACGCTAAAATATTTGCTGCAGGAGATGCAAGACGAGGTCAGAGTTTGGTTGTTTGGGCAATAAAAGAAGGTCGTGAAGTAGCACAGTCTGTTGATCAATACTTAAGTAAAAAAGTTCTAGTGTAAACTCAAGAATAATTATATTGACTTTTAATTAAAGTCATTATATTATTGTTATTGTGTTAATTGGAGGAATACCCAAGTCCGGCTGAAGGGATCGGTCTTGAAAACCGACAGGGCCTTAACGGGCCGCGGGGGTTCGAATCCCTCTTCCTCCGCCATTAGAATTTAAATTCCAAGACTAATAGATACCGAAGGCAAGTGCTTATGTTAATAAGTATTTGCCTTTTTATGTCGTATTTGTAATTTATATATATGAATAAATTTTTTAATGTAACTCATTGTGCAGAAAATTTAAATGCTTTTGGAGATAAAGTATTGATGATCGTAGGAGAAATGTCTTCAAAGACAATTAATCATTGAAAAGGATTCGAAATTAGATATAAGTTATTTAAGTAAGTCTATTACTTTTGAAACTTTTTTATCTTTTGACTACGAAATTTTTGGTAATTATTTTACACCTTTTACAGCTACTGTCAGAAGTACTGTTTTTTTAAAGATACCACATATTTTTAATATATTATTTCAAAATATTTAGCCACAGAATTTAAGTTCGCAGAATTTTTAAGACAACGATAATTACATTTTAATGAGTTTCAAAAATCGTCGTGTTTTTTTTAAAAGCGAAGAAGATTAAATTTTTACGCTTGCAAAGAGAGGCAGAATTATAGTAATATAGTTCTTACCGTGCTAGGTGGGGAGGTAGCGGTTCCCTGTACTCGAAATCCGCTTTATGCGAGACTTAATTCCTTTGTTGAGGGCGTATTTTTGTGAAGTCTGCCCGAAGCACGTAGTGTTTGAAGATTTCGGTCCTATGCAATATGAACCCATGAACCATGTCAGGTCCTGACGGAAGCAGCATTAAGTGGATCCTCATATGTGCCGTAGGGTAGCCGAGATTTAGCTGTCGACTTCGGTAACGTTTATGATATGCGTTCGATACAAAGGTGCATGGTTTTTTACTTTAGATTTAAGCAAATTTTTATATAGATAATAAAGGTCTAGGTTATGAAACTTAGATATATAGTCCGATGTGAAGTTATTTAAATTTCATTCAGGGCTATTTTTTTATTTACAATTTAATTTAATATAATAGCTATTGATTTCAATCTTAAAGTTGGAGTAGTTACTACGAAGCGTTATAGTTATTTATCTAAATATTAATTTAAATGTTTGATGTTGAGTGTGATGTTTTACTTCAAGTCATTTTTATTAAATGGATTAATAACGAATAATTTGTTAAAGTTATATCGTTGTAAAATAAAAACCTAGTTAATTAAAAAAATTACGTCGAAATATAGAATGGCTTATTAAAATGGAGGATACATGCATATTTATTTAAGTACTTTAACAGAGGTCGATTATGAAACGTCACTAAATAGTATAGAAAATAATTATAATCTAAATCCAGAATCCAGTTGGCAAGATCGAGCGCGCGTTAAAAATCTAAGAAAACTTGAAAGCTACAATTATGAATTAGAAGTTATAGCTAAGAATGAATTGAATGAAGTTATAGGTCACGTTGTGTTAGCAGAGGTTAAGTTGTCGTCTAAAAACAAAAAAGCGATAGCGTTAGCCATTGGTGCACTGTCAGTAGATAAATCTATTCGAAACCAAGGATTAGGTCAAGCGCTGTTAAAAGCTGTAGAAGAACGTGCTAAAGAACAAGGATATTGTGCTATTTTTGTAAATAATCATCCTCAGTACTTTGAGAAATCTGATTATGAAGCAGCTCATTTATATAATATACATATAGAAGAAAAACGAAATGATCAAACATTATTAGTAAAATTTCTAAAACCGGTTCAAAATGAATGGTCTGGAATGACAGTGTATTATCCGGAAGTACTGGATTGATTTTTAATTGAAAAGAAAATATAAGAGCGTGATATAATAATGAGTAATTGTTAATGGAGGTGCTACGGTGGATTACCAAGCTTTGTATCGTATGTATAGACCGCAAAGTTTTGATGATGTGGTTGGACAAACGCATGTAACTAAAACACTGCGTAATGCAATTTCAAAAGGTAAACAATCTCATGCATATATTTTTAGCGGTCCGAGAGGTACGGGTAAAACGAGTATTGCAAAGGTTTTTGCCAAAGCTATTAATTGTCTTAATAGTGACAATGGTGAACCTTGTAATGAATGTGCGATTTGTAAAGGAATCATACAAGGTACGAATAACGATGTAATTGAAATTGATGCTGCAAGTAATAACGGTGTAGATGAAATAAGGAATATTAGAGATAAAGTTAAGTACGCACCTAGTGAATCTAAGTATAAAGTATATATTATTGACGAGGTTCATATGTTAACTACTGGTGCTTTCAATGCTTTGCTTAAAACATTAGAAGAACCACCAGCGCATGCTATATTTATCTTGGCAACAACAGAACCACATAAAATTCCACCCACTATTATTTCGAGAGCGCAACGATTTGACTTTAAAGCAATTAGCAGTGACCAAATTATAGATAGACTTAAGTATGTAGCTAATTCCCAATCTTTGGATTACGACGACGCAGCATTAGAATTTATTGCTAAAGCATCAGAAGGTGGTATGCGAGATGCATTAAGCATTATGGACCAGGCAATAGCGTTCGGAGATGAACGACTTACTTTACAAGATGCTTTAAATGTTACAGGTAGTGTTGATGAAGCGGCGTTAAATGAGTTGTTTAATGACATTGTAAAAAGTGATGTTAAAGCTGCATTTAATAGATATCATCATTTTATTTCAGAAGGTAAAGAAGTCAACAGACTCATTAATGATATGATTTACTTTGTTAGAGATACAATAATGAATAAAACGTCTAACGAATCCGTTCATTTTGAATCACTTATTCATTTCGACTTAGATATGTTATACAAGATGATAGATATCATAAATGATACACTAGTATCCATTAGGTTCAGTGTAAATCAAAGTGTTCATTTTGAAGTGTTACTAGTTAAACTTGCAGAAATGATTAAGACACAGCCTCAAACTGTACAAAATGTAGCAACAGCATCGGTAGCTAATGAACCAGATAATGAAATGTTATTACAACGCTTAGAACAACTTGAAAATGAGCTTAAAACCTTAAAAGAACAAGGAATCAAAGCTAATAAAGTTAATAAACAACCTAAGAAGCCAACACGCACGATTCAACGATCTAAAAATGCGTTTTCTATGCAACAGATAGCGAAAGTATTAGACAAAGCAAACAAAGATGATATCAAATTATTGAAGAACCATTGGCAAGAAGTGATTGATCATGCGAAAAGTAATGATAAAAAGTCTTTAGTTAGTTTACTACTGAATTCAGAACCGGTAGCAGCTAGTGAAGATCATGTGTTAGTTAAATTTGATGAAGAAATTCATTGTGAAATAGTAAATAAAGATGATGAAAAGAGAAATAATATTGAAAGTGTAGTTTGTAATATAGTTAATAAAACTGTCAAAGTAGTAGGAGTGCCGGCTGACCAATGGTTGAGAGCGGGAGCAGAGTACTTACAAAATCGTAACACCAATGAAACACATCAAAGTGAAAAACAAAGCACACAACAGTCTCAACAAATAGATATTGCTCAAAAAGCTAAAGACTTATTTGGTGAGGAAACTGTACATTTAGTTGATGAAGACTGATACATGACAAGCGATATATTGGTATGTATAATGTAATAAAAGCTAAATTTTTATAGAAATTGTTTACTATTAAGGAGGAAATGAAATTATGCGCGGTGGCGGAAATATGCAACAAATGATGAAACAAATGCAAAAAATGCAAAAGAAAATGGCTCAAGAACAAGAAAAATTAAAAGAAGAACGTGTTGCTGGAACAGCAGGCGGAGGTATGGTGACTGTTACTGTAACAGGTCATAAAGAAGTTGTAGATGTAGAAATTAAAGAAGAAGCTGTTGATCCAGAAGATGTTGAGATGCTTCAAGATTTAGTATTGGCGGCTACAAATGAAGCGATGAATAAAGCAGATGAGTTAACACAACAACGTTTAGGTAAGCATACTCAAGGCTTAAACATCCCTGGAATGTGATGAAATATGCATTATCCAGAACCTATATCAAAGCTTATCGATAGTTTTATGAAACTGCCAGGCATTGGACCAAAGACGGCTCAACGTCTGGCTTTTCATACTTTAGATATGAAAGAAGACGATGTTGTTAAGTTTGCTAAAGCACTAGTTGATGTTAAAAGAGAACTTACCTATTGTAGTGTTTGTGGACATATTACAGAAAATGATCCTTGTTATATATGTGAAGATAAACAGCGAGATCGTTCTGTCATATGTGTAGTTGAGGATGACAAGGATGTCATAGCAATGGAAAAAATGCGTGAATATAAAGGTTTATATCACGTGCTTCATGGTTCGATTTCACCAATGGATGGTATTGGGCCTGAAGACATCAATATACCTGCATTAGTTGAACGCCTCAAAAACGATGAGGTGAAAGAACTTATATTAGCTATGAATCCTAACCTAGAAGGTGAGTCTACTGCAATGTATATATCTAGGCTGGTTAAGCCAATTGGGATTAAAGTCACAAGACTGGCACAAGGTTTATCTGTAGGCGGCGATTTAGAATATGCTGATGAAGTGACTTTATCTAAAGCAATTGCAGGTAGAACGGAAATGTAATAATATTTACCACTTAAAAGTCTGGGATATAAGTCAATATTCTAGGCTTTCTTTATATTTAAATAGAAGAAGATTAAATACACTTATATATGAAGCTCTTTAACATAGAGAATTTCACTGAGAAATTCACCAGACAAAGCAAGTTGGGGTTCGTTAATGGATTGAAATAACGAATATGATAAGATTTCTGTTTAGCTTTTTAGAATTCAGACTTATTGAGTTTATGGTGAGACTTTTATAATTACATTTATTATTAATGAGGATAAGAATCAACCCTTCATTCCTCAAGGAAGATGTAAGGTGTTTGGAATAAAAAAACAAGGATTATAGAAAAATAGTAAAAATATTTTAAAATGAACAACAAAAATAAAGTTTGTGAATAGGGTTTGTATAGGCGTTTTAGTTTTATTTCAAGTATCTTTTTTCTGTATAATACGTTTGTAATTGAATTCTATAAGGAAAAAGTTCGGTTTTTCTTTTGGAGTGATTTTGATTGTCTTTTGATAGTGTAATTTTTACTGTTGTTAAAACGGGGATAAGTCTGTATAGTATTTATTTGTTGAGCGAAACAACTTAACTAATCATTAAATAAACGACTAAAATTAATTTCAAAAAGTTGTTGACTTAAACAACTATGAAGAGTATAATTAATTCTTGTCGGTAAGGAAATGAACATTGAAAACTGAATGACAATATGTC
>NZ_KV822072.1:0-1535 GCF_001815825.1 Staphylococcus sp. HMSC068G11 | reverse complement strand
TAAAGATTATAACATGACTCAACTTACTCTACCAATGGAAACTTCAGTTCTTATCCCCACAAATGATATTTCACGACATGTAAATGATATTATAGAAACAATTCCCGAGACAAAATTCGATGAATTTAGACATCATCGAGGTGCAACATCATACCACCCAAAAATGATGTTAAAAGTAGTTCTATATGCCTACACACAATCTGTGTTTTCAGGACGTAAGATAGAAAAATTACTCAATGATAGTATCCGAATGATGTGGCTATCACAAAATCAAAAAACTTCTTATAAAACAATTAATCGATTTAGAGTAAATCTAAAAGTAGATGCTTTATTAGAATCATTATTTATTCAATTTCATAGTCAGTGTTTGAAACAAAATCTTATAGATGATCAGGCCATTTTTATTGATGGTACGAAAGTTGAGGCAAATGCCAATCGATATACATTCGTATGGAAAAAAGTATTCACAACCATGAGTCAAGGATGAATGAAAACTCTAAAGTACTCTATCATGAATTGGTGATAAATAAAATCAAACCTGAGATTAAAAAAGATCACGATAATAACTTAACAAAAGAAGAAATAGATTTGATTGGTAGTCATTTAGATAAAGAAATCGAAGATTTAAACCAACATATCGATAATGAAAAATGTACTAAAATAAGAAAACAAATACGGCTCAAAAGAACTAAAATTAAAAAATACAAAAAGCAAATTAATGATTACTCTAAGCGAAAGCATAAATACGAAGTCCAAAAATCTATTTTAAAGGATAGAAATAGTTATTCTAAAACAGACCACGATGCCACATTTATGAGAATGAAAGAAGATTATATGAAAAATGGACAACTTAAACCGGGGTATAATTTACAAATAGCGACAAATTCTCAATTTGTTTTATTTTATGATGTGTATCAAAATCCGACTAATACAAGAACAATGATACCTTTTTAAAATACAATCCAAGAGACCTACGGTCATTTACCTGAATATATTGTAGCTGACGCAGGTTATGGTAGCGAAGCCAATTATATGGCAATGATAGATAATTTTAATCGAACGCCACTCATAACTTATGGAATGTTTAAAAAAGATAAAACTAAAAAATATAAAAGTGACATCTTCAATACTCGTAATTGGGATTATTACGAAATTAACGATGAATTCATTTGTCTGAACAATCAAAGACTAGGATTTAAAAGATATGCCTATCGTCATGATAAATATAGTTTTAAACGAAACTTTAAATTATATGAATGTGATGATTGTTCAGAATGTCCTCTGAAACAACAATGTATGAACTTCAAATCAAAAACAAATAAAAAAATAATGAAAAATTATAATAGAGAACTAGGATTTGTGCTAATGGTACTTAATATAAGAGAAGTAACAGCTCAACGAGCTGAAAATAATCAAAAAAATTATAACAAAGACAATTTCTATATTATTTCAATAGAAATTGTCTTTGTTTACTTATCCTGGGACTTTATGTCCCACACTCCTTCCTACGATTAGTCAAGTACTTATAATTAAAA
>NZ_KV822071.1:0-1367 GCF_001815825.1 Staphylococcus sp. HMSC068G11 | reverse complement strand
AGTCAAGTACTTATAATTAAAATAAGCATTACTTAACTAAACCGTTCATTTTAATTTTTTTGAATAAGGTGTTAAACTGTATTTGATTGTACGTTTGGCTAATGTGGTGACATTTGATAATCGTACAATTTATGATTCATTACCAGATAATGAATCGTTTTTAATAATCGATTTATACAAGCAATGATGGCAGTCTTATGAGGTTTCTCATTAGGCTGCTTTCTTAGTTTGTAGTAATAATCGACGACATGATTGTCATAATGATGCTGCCCTCTTATTATATTCATAATCACCCAAAATAAAAGTTTTCTCGCTTTTTTATTACCACGCTTGTTGATGGTATCTCTACAGTGTGTATGACCTGATTGATATCGTTTGATATCAATGCCTACAAAAGCGTTGAGTTGTTTATTTGATTTAAATCGCTTAATATCACCAATCTCCCCAATAATCATAGCTGTGCTTAGCTTACCAATACCAGGTATCGAATGAATATTTTCAAAATAATCGAGTTGTTGTGCTAATTGAATCATGGCATCATCTAATTGTTTGAGATGATGAATAGATTGTTTTAATTGTTGAATAAGTAAGCGTAATTTTTCGACTAGAAAGGAATGTCTATCGACATTAGGATAGCTTTCTTGAGCAATCACTCTTAATTGAAGTGCATATTTTGTAGCTTTATCCATTGACATTCCCTTATTTGTAGAATTGAATATATGTGTAATAAGTACATCCTTGTCGATATCAAGAACCATGTCTGGATGAGTAAAGATTTCTGCGATGTTGAGTGCAATGATTGAATATCGACTACTAAATAATCTTTCTAAACCAGGGAATGTTTGATGGAGTAATTCAAGGATCTGAAATTTAAGTCGATTTTGTTCATTCTCGATTTCTAGATGAAAACGGACGCGTTCTCTTAATTCAAAGAATATTAACTCATGTATAGGTAAGCTGCCTGTTTGTTTAAGCGTCGGTCCTAAACAAGCAAGCTTATGAGCATCTGCCTGATCAGTTTTCCATGATCTTAGAGCGCTCGTTTTAAATTTGGCTTCTAACGGATTCATTTGAATATAGTTAATTTGATTTACACAACAAAATCGTTCCATACCTCTTGAATAGATACCTGTAGATTCAAAAATGAGTTGTGGGTGGTCTAAGTCATTCAAATACTTGAGTAAATAATTGTAGCCATTTTTATTATTTTGGATGAAAAACTCTTTTTGGAATTTTGCATTTTTATAATGTGCAATTACACTACTCCTTTTACTAATATCAACACCTAAGTAATCGATAAAAAAACCTCCTTTGAATAGTTGAGAAGCTAAAAACTTTACTTAACCTTTCTCATTTCATTTTCCTAT